>JBOFXU010000001.1:0-3975 GCA_051654305.1 Bacteroidales bacterium
ACCGAAGTCTGTTTAACTGGTTTTATGTCGATGGTATATTTACCAGAAAAAATTCATCGCTTACGCCTACGCATATCAAAAATGATAAGGATCAGTTATCTGACCATTGGGTACGCGAAATCCTGGAGCAAGAGGTCTTCCCGAACCGCGAAAAAGGATACAATGAAAACCCTACCCTACAAGTATTAAATCTGGCGTTCTATCCTCAGGAAAGAGGCCCTTACAATCTCGATGCTCTTTACATGGGTACCGACGGATTGTTGCAGTATCCCGAAAAGCGCTGGGGAGGGATGATGCGCAAGATGGAGAACACGGACTTTGAAGCGGCAAACATCGAGTATATTGAATTTTGGATGATGGATCCGTTTATCAAAGATAAAGATGGTACGTTTAAGGGAGGAGAACTCTATTTCAATCTGGGAGATATCTCCGAAGATATTGTCAAAGATGGCCGGAAGTTCTACGAAAACGGGCTTCCTGTAGATGGAGATCTATCTCTTATGGATGAGACTTACTGGGGGCGTGTCCCTAAACGGCAGTCTCTGACCTATGCTTTCGACAACACGCCCGGCACACGAAAAAAACAGGATGTTGGTTTGAACGGGATAGATACAGAAACGGAACACCAATTTTCCACCTACAAAAACTATGTTGGTGAGCTGAAGAGCAAAATCTCTGCACAAACTTTATCCAGATGGGATGCTGATAAATTTTCTCCTTTAAATGACCCTGCCGGGGATAACTACCATTACTTCCGGGGATCAGACTGGGATCGCGAACAAAAATCAATTCTGCAGCGATATAAACGTTACAATGGACCGGAAGGTAACTCCCCGGAATCAGCTGAGTCGCCGGAGTCTTATGACACCTCCTCAAAAATTGTCCCTGACGTGGAAGATGTCAATCAGGACAATACGCTGAGTGAGTACGAACGCTACTATCAGTATAAGGTAGCCGTAAAACGTGAAGATATGAAGGTGGGATTCAACCATATCGTAGACAAACGTTCGACATTGGTAAAATTGCGTAACGGAAACGAAGAGTCAGTAAATTGGTATCAGTTTAAAATCCCTATTCGCGAATACGAGAAAAAGGTGGGTACAATCCGCGACTTCAAAACGATACGTTTCATGCGTATGTTTATGACCGGATTTGAAGACTCTACGGTGCTTCGCTTTGGATCACTTGAACTGGTGCGGGGAGACTGGCGTCAGTATCAGCAACCACTACATGCAACAAATACCCCTCCGTCTTCGGAAGGCTCACTTGAAGTATCTGCTGTAAACATTGAAGAAAACGGGTTTCGTGAACCTGTCAATTATATTCTGCCTCCGGGTGTTACCCGCATTATTGATCCAAGCCAGCCTCAGCTCCGACAATTGAACGAGCAGTCTCTGGTACTAAAAGTGCAAAATCTTGCTCCGGCAGATGCACGTGCCGTTTACAAAAATACAGCGCTTGATATGCGCCAGTACAAACGCCTGCAGATGTATGTTCATGCCGAAAAACTACTTGACGATCCGGCTGATCTGCGAAATGGAGAAATGAGTATCTTTATCCGTTTAGGGACAGACTACAAAAGTAACTATTACGAATATGAGATCCCTCTGAAGCTCACACCTGCAGGAAACTATAGCAATAACAGCACCACTGACCGCGAAAATGTATGGCCTGAACAGAATATGTTTGATTTTCCGTTTAGCGTACTTACAGATCTTAAATTGGAGCGAAATCGGGAAAAGCGTGTGAGCGGATCTGCAGTGACCTTTGCTACCCCATTTTCAGCTTCTGACCCGGAGAAGCCACGTAATAAAATTACGGTGGTTGGAAATCCTTCGCTGTCTGATGTTAAAACTATTATGATTGGCGTACGCAACAATGCCCGTGGGATAAAAGCCTGCGAGGTTTGGGTCAATGAGTTGCGCCTGGCTCAGTTCAACGAAGAGGGCGGTTGGGCATTTCAGGGAAATTTGAACATCGCTCTTTCGGATGTGGCAAATATTAATGTAAGCGGGCGCACCGAAACCGCCGGGTTCGGATCTGTAGAACAATCAGTAAACGAACGTCGACTGGATGATTTTTATCAGTATAACATTGCGACGAGTGTGGACGCAGGTCGTTTTGTTCCTGAAAAACTAAAAGTAAAAGCTCCTGTTTACTACTCTTTCTCTGAGCAGGTAAGCACTCCGAAATACAATCCGCTGGATCAGGACATTGAGATGTCGGATGCTATGCGCGAGGCTGTTGACCGCATCGAGCGTGATTCAATCAAGAGCCTTGCTCAAGACATCGTGACCAACAAGAGCTTTAGTATCACGAACTTTAAAGTGGGGGTTCAGAGTAAAAATCCGATGCCTTATGATCCGGCTAACTTTACCCTCAGCTACGGATTCAATGGACTCGACAAGCAGTCGCCATCGGTTGCGTTCGAGCGTTCGCGGGATTACCGCGGGAACCTGACCTACAACTACAGCCCGATGTATAAAGGCTGGGAACCGTTCGGAAAAGTAAAGAGTAAAAGTAAAAACTGGGATCTGGCAAAAGATCTTCAGCTAAACTATTTACCACAAAGTATTACTTTCTCGACATCTCTGGTTCGCTACTATTTCGAATCGTTATTCCGGGATTTATCGGCATCCTCGGACCTTGGAAATGGAATTATTTCGGTACGTAAGGATTTCCTGTGGGATCGCGAATTTACTCTACGCTGGGATCCGACCCGAAATCTGAAGTTTAATCTCCACACGGGTACAAATGCACGCATTGATGAACCTTACGGCAGAGTCAACCGTCTTGACCTGCCCGATGAGTACAAACTCTGGAAAGATTCTGTCATGCAAAGTATATCAGAATTGGGTACGCCTATGAATTATGCACAAACAGCCAACTTGCAGTACACCGTACCGATTCATCGTATTCCTGCTTTTGACTGGACAAATCTGGATGTGAGGTATTCTTCTACCTACAATTGGGAAAGAGGTGCAATGATTGAGGGCGAAACAAATCTCGGAAATATCATTCGCAACAGTGGAAATCTTTCTGGGGACCTGCGTCTGAACTTAGAGGGACTATTCAATAAATCTCAATTTTTCAAGGATGTAAATCAGAAGTTCTCGTCTACCCGTCGTCCTTCCCGGGCACCGGCAAAAACGACAAAAAAACTACATGCCCAGAAAATTACCCTGAAGAGTGGTGACAAGAGAATGGTGCGTCACAATCTGAATACACGCTACTTGAATCTCACGGCTAAGGCTAAAGACAGCAGCAATGTTAAGCTCAAATTTACGGTGCGCGATCAAAATACGATTCAAATTATTGCTGAACAAGACGGCGAGTTCCAGCTGAAAATACATCCGGGACCTAATCCTGAAGATTCGTGGTGGTACAAAGCCGCTCAGTATTCGAGCCGCCTGCTTATGTCGCCCCGCAATATATCGGTAAATTATCAGCGAAACACGGGATTACATCTTCCTTCGTTCCAGCCGGGAGTCGGAGATATGTTCGGTCAACGTAAAAACAACGGATACCTTTCCCCGGGACTCGATTTCGCTTTTGGATTTACGAACGAAAGCTATATCGACAAAGCCATCCGGCGGGACTGGCTTATTATCAATGACTCCGTGGTTACACCTGCTATGTCTACGTTCAACGAAGAGATACAGATTCAGGCACAGATAGAACCGTTTAAGGGATTAAAAATCTCGTTGACGGGACATCGTTCTCATGTGAAAAGTAACCAGATAAACTTTATGTATGAAGGTAGCCCTGTGATACAGGGAGGTAATCTGACAATGAGTTTTGTGGCCATCGGAACCTCTTTACGTGGTTCTAATTCAAAGAATGGATATCAGTCGGATCTGTTTGATCGCTTCGTAGAGTACCGGACAACCATAGCTCAACGTGTTACCAATAAATATGAAGGGCGGAACTACCCCGGAAATGGATTTATGAAGGATCATCCTTTAGCAGGTAAAC
>JBOFXU010000002.1:0-10685 GCA_051654305.1 Bacteroidales bacterium
AAAAGAGTCAGTTATTGCAATCAAATACCGGATGTGCAGATGTTCGGATACCGAGAAGAACGAAATAGATGCTTTATTGAAGCAGCTGTACCTCGCCGTACAGGAAGAACAGAAAGATCCTGAGCTGAGCGGACTTGAGGTCTCTTATTCTATAACAATAAGTTCTCCGGATAAAAATAAACCAGCTTTTGACGTGACGTCGAATAAACACTATAGCCTGAGTGGAAGTTATGCGCTGGTTTCCTTTATCGAAGATTGGTTGAATGAGAACAAAGTGTTCAGGCAACTTTGCTTAAATTCTTCATTTGAATTTGATGTTCATTTTAAACTTAAAAAAGAGCAAACCGGACAGCATGAAGTAGACAGACAGGAAGAAGGAAAAACAGAAGAGCAGGAATCCGTGTTCAAACCCCAGAAGGGGAGGTACACGTTTGATCAATTAATTTTGAATGATCAGGTCTATCATGAAATTCTGGATGGGCTTGCGATCATAAAGCATGCTGATCTTATATTTAAGGAGTGGGGTTTTGACGAGATAGAGCCTTCGCCCCGGAGTATTATGAATTTTTACGGACCTCCCGGAACTGGAAAGTCTATGTGTGCAGAGGCTATTGCGCATCATCTCAATAAACCATTGATCAAGCTGAATTATGCCGAAATAGAGTCGAAGTATGTGGGTGAGGCAGCTAAAAATATGATGAGTGCTTTTGCCAGTGCGGTGCAACATGATGCGATTCTCTTTTTTGATGAGGCGGACTCATTTTTGGGTAAGCGTATTCAGAATGTAACACATGGAAGCGAACAAGCCTTAAATTCTTTACGAAGCCAGACATTGATTTTGTTGGAGGATTTCAAAGGAATTGTTTTATTTGCAACGAATCTGGTGACGAACTACGATAAAGCCTTTGAATCGCGTATCCTGAAACATATCCATTTTGAACTTCCGGATGATGAGTCACGTAAGAAAATTATTTTATCGAAAATTCCATCCAGACTACCTATGAAAGAAAATTTGCAGGATTCGGACCTTCAATGCTTGTCGGATATTAGTGAAGGTTTCTCGGGGAGAGAAATAAAAAATGCGATCTGTGAAATGCTATCCAGCAAAGCCCGGGAAGAATGCGTTAATGCGATGTTTACAGTTGCTGATTTTTGTGCTGCTTTTGAACGAAAAAAGGCTGCGACAGAAGCTTTGCACCAGACGAATCCAGATACTAAAAACAGAATAATTCAAGCCATGGAGCGTAAAGCTTCAGAAGCGGTGTAAATAGATAACCTTTAAAAATAATTACTATGGCACTATATCGTGTGACAGTTAAACAGAAACGTATTGTAAATCGAATGATTATTGAGCCCGGAATGGAAGTGAATATCCCTTTTGTCGGTCATATGGCTCCTGTATCCGGACCGTGCGGCGATGCTATTCAGGCAGCTTTCCTGCGAGTTTATGGAGTGGATTTAAAGAAAATGAATGCGATCAATTCAGCATGTTTGCAGGTTGATAAAATAGGGTAACTATGAAATGTAAAGAGAAATTTTGTATCTGGCTGATCGATGAACTACTCCGAAAAGATTTGACGCTCCAAGAAATTAAGAAAAAATGGGAAAAGAGTGGGTCGAATACAGAAGAAGAAGATTTGACATCGAGGAGCTTTTCCAGGTACCGAAGTTATGCACAGGATCTTTTTGATGTAGATATTGATTGCCGGAAGAACGCAACAGGCGAATACTATTATATGCTTAAGAATAAGGAGGATGTTCAGAATGGATATGGTAAAAGCTGGCTGATTAGCTCATACCGTGTGGCAGGGTTACAGGATATTAAGAATTACAGAGATCTTGTTTATCTGGAGGATGTGCCGACGGGATCAGAATATCTTTATGAGCTTATTGATGCTATAAAATCATCCGAAGTGCTACGTCTTCGCTATCACTCTTATTACGTAAATGAATTTGAGGCTTTATTTATACCTCGCTTTGTGCGTCTTTTTAAACAACGCTGGTATGTGGTTGGTGAGAATTTCGAGTCAGGAGAAGTGCGTACGTATGCACTTGAGCGGATTAAATCCATAGAATCCACAAAGGAGAAAGCCGAAGGTCGTAAGCTTAATAAAGAGTTGAATGATCCAAAGGCTTATTTTTATAATTACTATGGAATTGTGCGTACGGATAAGCCGGTAACGATACGTTTTCGCGCATTTGATAAACAAGCAAAGTATATTGAAAGTGTGTCATTGCATCATTCGCAAAAGATGATATCGGATAATTCGGAATATTCAGATTTTGAAATTTATGCAGCACCAACCTATGATCTCATTCAGGAGTTTCTTTCTCATCGTGAAAACCTGTGTGTGCTCTCTCCTTCATCACTGCGTGAAGAAATGAAGGAGTGCATTTTGAAAATGGCTGAAAGATATAAGGATTAAAGATTATGAATGGATAGGAAAATCAAGGCAAGAAGGAGATTGCCGGGGTTTTACCAAACAACACCCCCCAACCGGAACAGTTATGTTCGGGTTGGGGGGTGTCAGTATATATGATTTAGACTATTTCCACTCTTTGTGTTGTTCAAGCATCGAGTTGGTGTCGATCTCTTTTTGAGGAATCGGCCAAACGAGGTCTTGTCCGCCACCACGTACATTTCCTCTCAATACGGCGCCGAAGTCGTAAAATGATTTGTCGTACTGCATGCGTTTTTGGGCATTTTCGAACTCATTCCAGCGGTAAAGATCGGCAAAGCGGAGATCTTCGAATGCTAATTCGACGCGGCGCTCGTGGCGTACGATTTTCCGTAGGCTCTCCTGATCGAGATTGTTTCCTTCGACAGTTTCTACGGAAGGCATACCTACGCGTGCCCGAACTTCGTTGATGTGTTTGGTGATCTCAGTTTGTGGATAACCACCTTTTTCGATCATTGCTTCCGAAAGGGACAAGAGAACTTCGGCATAACGAATAACATAGAAGTCGAGGCTTCCGTCGTATTCGTTGATGACGTTTTCGGGGGTGAACCATTTGCGGATAGCACAGGTAGAGGTGGCCTGAAGGTTATTTGTATAGAGTTGGCCATTCCACTGCATACCCGGCAACATGAGGGTTCCTTTCATGCGGGGATCGCGGTTCTCGTAGCGTAGCATATCGGGATTTTTTTTCGTATGTGCTCCTTTTTCCAGGCTCCCTTTGAACAGGGGTGATTTGTCGATGGGTAGTCCATCGATGCAATAGAAGTCGTCGCATAGATTCATGGAGGCTTCAATTGCTCCCATCGGTTCGCCCCAGCAGATGCCGAAGCAGTTGCCTTCGCCCAGTCCCGGTCCTTTGAAATTTACACTCAAGAGGATTTCACTTGCTTTTTCATTCTTTTCGGTGAAAAGATCGGCAAAGTTTGCTGCGTAGTCGGTACCATCTCCGGATTTGAACAGTTGTACTTTGTTGATGACTTTTCCGTAGGCAAAGATTGCTTCTTCCCAGTTTTGATTGAAAAGTGCGATACGTCCCATAATGGCGTAGGCCGCTTCCTGAGTCAGACGTCCCTTGTCGGCAGATCCGATTACGGGGATTTTAGGAATCCAGAGTTTCAGTTCGTCCAGCAAAGCGGAAACAATCTGGCTCCGTTCGGTTTTAGGAGATTGAGCTTCGGTGAGCGTCAATGGTTTGGTGATAAACGGAACGTCGCGAAACAGGGACGTCAGGTTGCAATACATCAGGGCACGCAGAGCCATTGCTTCGGCTTTGTATCCCTCAATTTTAGACTCCTCGATCGGAATTCTATGGATGTTTTCGATCAGGATGTTGCACCGTTTGATCACCTCGTAATTGGCATTCCAGTATTTGGAGAAAGTTTCGTCGGTGGGAGAGGAGGCACATTTGGCAATGGTGCCGCCCAGCATCCAGTCGCCCCATGTTAAGTCGCCGTTGTCCGTAGAACACTCCCGGGAGAGAAAGCCATATTTCCATCCGTCGATATTATCGTCGTAGAGGTTTTGACTTTGCATGGCATCGTAGCATGCAGCTAAAGCCATCAAAGCGTCAGACTCGGTCTTCCAGTAGGTGCTTTGAGAGGGTTGGTTAGGTGATTCTATTTGGAAAAAGCTATCTGAACAAGCGCTGGAAAGCAACAATGTACTTGAAAAGAGTATCGCTTTGAATGTATTTTTTATCATAATTTGTATCCTCCTTTTTTTTTAGAATTGAAGATTTAAACCGAATGAATAGGTGCGCATATTGGGATGGACGTCGTTTCGTACGTCACTGGAGGATTTCTCCGGATCCCAGTTTTTAAGTGCGGTAAATGTCAGCAGATTCGTTCCTGAGAAGTAGGCACGGATGCTGGAAATACCTGCTTTTGCAAGTAAAGGCTGACGGAACGTGTAGCCCAATTCGAGATTTTTTAAACGCAAATAGCTTGAGTTTTCCAACCAGAAGGAGGAGTAGTAGTCGTTTACGTTGCGACCTAATATCGGCATCGATGCGTTTATGTTGTCACTGGAGTAGCGGTCAAGCATACGGTCGGTGAAGTTACCGCGAATGTCGGCTGTCGGCTCTTTGCTGTAGCGGTAGATGCCGGCGATTCCCTGCCAGAATGTAGAGAGATCGAAGTTTTTCCACGAAGCTCCGAGATTGAAACTGTAGGAGTAGTTCGGGAATGGGTTGCCGATGATGTCGCGGTCTTTAGATGATACATTGCCATCGTCGTTGAGATCAGCATACATGATGTCGCCCAACTTAGGCAAGGCTCCGTTTTGCTTGATTACTTCTCCTTTGGAATTGGTGCGATTAAGGTCCTCTTCGGTACGGTAAAGCCCAATAGCTTTGTAGCCGTAATAGGATCCGATAGGGTTTCCGACGCGGTTGATGGAGTTGCTGGTGATGGTTTCGTTAAGTCCGCCCATTTCGAGGATTTTGTTGCTCACATGAGAGAGGCTGAAGCCAGCATTCCAATTCCAGTCGCCTTTTCCGTCCATATAATTCACGGTCCACTCCCAACCGCGGTTGAGTACAGTACCTTTGTTCTGATAAGGAGCAGAGAGAGAGCCAAGGAAGATGCCCGGCATAGCCAGTTGCATCAGAATATCGCTTGTTTCCTTGTCGAACCAGTCGAAGGAGGTTTGTATTTTGTTGTTGAGGAAGCGCAAATCGACTCCGAGGTTTATTGAACGGGTGGTTTCCCATTTGATATTTTCGTTCGGAATGGAGGTCTCAACCATACCAGCCTGTTTGTTTCCGTCCTGATCAAAGAAATAGTTGCCGCTTGTGCCCAGTGTTCCGGTATAAGCGTAATTTCCGATCTCCTGATTTCCTAATTTCCCCCACGATGCGCGTAGTTTACCTAAAGAGAGGTAGCTCGAGTTTGCCAGGAATGCTTCATTCGAGAATACCCATCCTGCCGAGATGGAAGGGAATGTGGCATAGCGGTTCTGTTTTGGCATACGCGAAGAGCCGTCACGACGCATATTTACTTCAAATAGATAGCGGTCATTCAGCGTGTAATTGACACGACCAAAGAATGACTGAAGTCTGTACTCCTCGGAGTTACCTTTAGCCATTGGGTTGATGGTTCCGCCATCGAGTTCGTAGATGCCGTCTGTGGGGAATCCTTCGATGGATGCGGTTGTTCTGTAGAAGCGTGAACCGATGACAGAGTGGCCCAGCAATACATTGAAGGAGTGCTGATCGAACTGTTTGTTGTAAGTCAATATATTTTCATTGGTCCAGGTTGCATCTCTGTACCAGTAATCGATCGCCTGATTGGATTGTCCTTCTTGTTTCTTCATATTTCCATCGGCATCGTAACGTGCAGGTGCTTTCGGCGAGAATGACTTGGTGGCATTCATTTGGAAAGCATAGGCCAAGCTGGTGCGGAAGTTCATTCCTTCGATCAGGTCAATTCCGGCATGAACTTTAGTGTTCATACGTACGGATTCGTTCAAGCGGTAGCCTAAAGACATGACTTCGACCGGATTTTTAATATCTTCAGGATTAGTCATGGATCCATCCACGCATCCGTAATAGCCGTTGGAGTACATCACCGGCACAGTAGGACGGGTAAACCAGGAAACATAGCGCATGATACTACTCTCGCCCGAAGGAGAAACAGATGGAGCATCTACGTCAGTTTTGTTGCCCGACAGGTTTAGCCCGAAGGTGAAACGTTGCAGACGTGTATCTAAATTTGAACGGAAAGAGAAGCGTTCAACGCCTGTTTTCTTCATGATCCCATCCTGATTGGAGTAGGAAACGGATGCCATAAAGCGAGTGTCGCCATTTCCTCCCGATACAGATAGGTGTTGCTGGTGCATATTGGCATTGCGGAGAACAGCATCTAACCAGTTGGTATTTGCATAACGATCGGGATCAGATCCGTCTTTTAGTTTCTGCAAAGCTTCCGGAGAGTAAGTGTTCGGAGTTACTTCGTTTTTCATCAAAGCCCAGTTGTAACCATCTACGTATTGAGGAACAATGCCGGGCGTTTGAAGGGTGTAGGTGCCGGAGTAGGTGATGGCTACTTTTTTAGCCGTATCGCCACGTTTAGTAGTGATGAGAATCACCCCATTGGCAGCACGAACCCCATAAATAGCAGCAGAGGCTGCATCTTTCAGTACGGAGATATTATCTATATCAGCTGCCGGAATTTCGGCAATCTGTGAGATGCTCCCTTCGACTCCGTCGATGAGGACCATCGGATTGTTGTTTCCAAAAGTACCAATCCCACGAACTCTGATTTCGGGATCATCATTTCCCGCCTGAGCTCCGTTTTGAGTCACCACCAATCCGGGCAGACGACCCTGAAGCAGGGTTGCAGTGTTCGCTACCGGAATATTCTGGATCTCTTTTGCCGATACGGCAACGACAGACCCGGTAAGGTTTACTTTCTTTTGAGTGGCATAGCCCACAACTACGACTTCATCAATATTCTCTGTGTCGTCTTCCAAAACGACCTGGAGCATGGTTTTATTGCCGATAGGAATGATTGCTTTTTTATAGCCCATAAAGCTAATGACCAAAGATTTTGAGGGAGCTGAATTGATTTTGAACACCCCGTCTATATCTGTAATTACCCCCTGAGTTGTGCCCTGTATGATGACATTTGCACCAATAATGGGTTCGCCACCGGTGTCGCGAACGATCCCTTCGATCAGACGTTCCTGAGCAGAAAGAGATAGTGAGAATAGAGATAGAATAGTGATAAAAACTATACGCAGTAGTTTCTGTATTTGTTTATTCATATATACTGATTTAAAGTGTACGAAAGCGTTGATAAAATGTAAATTCATAATTTTCTTTCTTATACAAGCTATTCACCGAATAGATGTATTCACGCAAGAAGGGTTGAGGTGATGAGTCACAATGGTATAAAAATTTCATATTAATTGGATTTTGTTCATGGATTTAAGAATTACTTATTTGCAGTCAAAATTAGGTCGGAGAGGGTTAAAAGGGGTCAAGAATCGTATAAATGGAGTCAATTATTGTCTAAATTAGCTCTTTTTTGGGGGAGAATGGGGCGAATTAGCCGTAATGATGTTTAAATACGTATTAAGAAAAATAAATAATAAGTGTCGCCCTGATTTATAAAAATGTATATTTGCCTTAAATAATAAGAAAGTAATGCGCCAATTTTTTTTAATTATAATACTATGTTTGTTTGTGGGGGGAAATCTCTTTGCTTCGGAGAGTAAGAAGAATTATTCGTTCACCCAGATCTCCATACAGCAAGGCGTCTCTCAGTCTTCGGTTTTGTCTATACTTCAGGATCAATCCGGGTCGTTGTGGATAGGGACCAAGCGAGGATTGAACAGATACACACCTAAGGGGTTAACAACCTATTTACATCATTCGGATACGACCACTTCTCTTCCGTCTAATTATATCCATTGTATCGTGGAAGATTCGTTGAAAAATATATGGGTAGCCACTTCCAAGGGGTTGTCTGTGTATGATAAGGAGGAGGATCATTTTACCACACCTGTTTGTAGTGCCGTGTATTCTTCGGTCTGTGGGAAAGATGCTGCCTTTTTTGGGGGAGACAACCTGATTTATGTTTACGATTATACGCGCGGGAGCATTGCTTCGACGGTGATAGATCGGGGAGAAGATGTTGCCACATCGGATTACCGGATAGAAAAGATGATGTTTTTTGAGGATGATCAACTATTGATCGGTACCCGGAGAAAGGGCTTATACCTGTATGATATACAGAAGAAGCAGATCACTCCTTTTATGCAGGACCGGAAGGGGATTCTGTTGTCGCTTTGTGTTGCTTCTGATGATCGTATTTATGCTTCGTATTACGGGGATGGCTTGTATTGCTTTGACCGGAAGGGGAAGGAGGTAGCTCACTACAAGAATGACAATTCGCCCCTTCAGAATAACTATATTCTGGATATTGCAGAGCATGATGGCCATTTGTGGCTGGCAACCGATGGGGATGGGATATATATGCTTCACCCGAAGAGTCAGGAGTTCACACAATTGTATCATACTGCGGGAGATTACCTGTCGTTGCCGGTCAATTCGATTACTGTATTGTATGAAGATGGGGATGGAGTTTTATGGGCCGGAAGTGTACGCGGAGGTGTGTTCAGCATAAAAGATACGCATATCACAACGTACAGGGAAGTTCCGTTGAATAACCCGTATGGATTGAGTTTGAAATCTATAGCCAGCCTGTATGAGGAGAAGAGTGGGAAGCTATGGATCGGGACAGATGGCGGAGGACTTAATTTGTATGATCCGGAAAGTCAGAGGTTTTTACATTTTGCATCTACGAACGGAGAGATGGTGAGTTCGATAGCACAGCTTTCGGAAAACGAGCTATTACTCTCTATCTATACGAAGGGAATGTTTGTGTTTGATAAGAAGAGACATACACTAAAGCCTTTTATGCTGGTTGATGAACATATCAATAAAAGAGAGTGCTTCAATGGGTATCTCCCGCTTGCCAATCAAGTGTCTGACGATAAGATTTATATCGTTGGCAGAACCCCGTATGTTTATCGTATAGCTTCGCGTAGTTTTGAAAAAATGGCTCTGGATAAGGAGTATGATTTTGCGAATGATGCTCTGTTTCTTGCATACACAAATAAGTCGTTCTCGTTATTGAAGAGTGCGAATCGGGCATTTATTGCAGATCAGGAGAACGATAGTATCCGATTGCTTTTTGAGTTGGACAAAAGTGAGACGATCAACTCTTTGATCTGCGATGAGGAGAATAATATATGGGTAGGGACAGACAAGGGATTGGGCTGTTATGCGATGGATAAAAAAGAGTACCGGAGTATTCCGACTCAGCTTTTTAAGAATATCTCTCATTTGACTTCGGATAGTAAAGGGCGTTTGTGGATTTGTTCTCAAAATGCGCTCTTCTCGTATGTGATAGCAACCAATAAGTTTACGATCTGGAATAAATCAGATGGTTTTTTACCGAATGAGATTCTGTTTACCTATCAGAAGCAATCGGATAATGATATGATCTATTTGGGAGGAACAGAGGGGTTAGTGCGTGTGGATTCGCATCTTCCGACACCGGAAGCTCAGGAGTTGGATGTGTATTTAACAGATGTTCGGTATAATGGAACTTCGTATATGAAACAGATGGAAGATAAAACGGTAAGTATCCCGTGGGACTACAACTCTCTTTCGCTCTGTTTTCATGCGGATCAGAAGGATGTGTTTCAGAATAATCTGTTTCGATATACCATTAAAGGTCGAAACAAACAGGAGTTTGAATCGTATGATCCGGTTTTGAATCTCTCATCGCTGTCAGCGGGAGAGTATGAGATATGGGTTTCGAGTAGTACGAAAAATGGGAACTTTACTTCTCCGAAATGGTTGGTCACAGTGGAGATCACTCCTCCATGGTATAAAGCAGGTTGGTTTATCGGGATGATGGCATTGCTTTTTATTGCTGTTACATATGGGGCAGGGTATGTGATCTATCGTCGGAAAGAGCGGAGTATGAAAGGGAATGTGAGTGATTTCCTTCAAGCAGTTCTGAATGATATGCTGATACAAAGCGAAGAAGTCAAACAGATACAAAAGGAGTGCTTCCCGGAAGTGAAAACTTCGGATGTTGCTGAAGAGGTCTGTGAGGTTGGAGAAAATACAACACGAGTTCTATGTCCTAAGGGAATGGAGAAAGAGGATGAAGAGTTTCTTGAGAAGTTGAATAAACTGATCCACGATCATATGTCGAGTGGAGATCTTTCGATTAAATTTCTGACGGAGGAGATGGCGATGAGCCGGGCTTCGTTATACAATAAAGTGAAGTTGTTGAAGGGGATTGGTGTAAACGATTATATCAATCAGTTGCGTATCGAGAGATCGGTGTATCTTCTTCTTCATACCGATTTGAATATTAACGAGATATCCTATGAGGTGGGTTTCACTTACCCCAGATATTTCAGCACTTCGTTTAAGCAGGTAAAAGGAATGACTCCGACAAAATTTAAAGAAAGTAATGCTTGATGATATTATGTGTAGATATACTATTCCTCATAACATCAGGCAAATTAGGCACCATCTAAAATATTGTGTAAATGAAAAATAGCAGGGCAATGAACTTACTCTGCTATTTAATTTTTATAACAATACAAAAGCAATAATTATGACAGTATTACCGAAAGAGATTTTAAACAAAGAGTTTATTTCTCAATTCAAGACAGAAGAAGATGTTAGTCAATTTATGA
>JBOFXU010000003.1:0-1906 GCA_051654305.1 Bacteroidales bacterium
TAACGAATTTAAGCGTCAGGTGCATCCCAATGCTGTTCTTCCGGTACGGGTAAACAAGGTTGTTATTCCTTTTGATCTGGTAACCAAGGTTTTGGCTTTTATGTTTATCTATCTGATGATCATATTGGTGAGTTCACTGGTGTTGACCGGACTTGGCGAAGGCTTCGAAGAGTCTGTAGGATCGGTCATTACGTGTATTAGTAATGTGGGTCCCGGATTAGGAGAGACCGGACCTTCGGGTAATTTTGCAGGACTTCATCCGTTCGCAAAATGGTATCTCTCATTCATCATGTTAGTTGGCCGCCTGGAATTATTTACAGTGCTTACAATTCTTACTCCTTCCTTCTGGAAAGAGTAAACCATATGAAAGCTATTTCTGTTTTAAAAGACAGAAATAGCTTTTTAATTGATATATAAATAATATGTTAAACTCCATTTTACTGGTTTCGCTGCTTTCAACAGCTGCCACAGACACGAGCAGATTCTCACAACGTAACCTTTCAGAGGTGCTTGTGACAGACAAGTTGCCACTCTCTACACTTCACCTGGATATTCGCAGAGTAGGCGTGGAGGTAGCTCAACCCGCTGCTATGATGAGCGTGAATGACCTGCTGTCGATGACACCTTCCGTTGATACAGATATCGAAGGAAATGTGTACGTCAGGAATAGTGATAAGATACAATTCACACAGAATACGGTACCCCTGGGATTTCTGAATGAAAACAGAGGTGATATTCTGCTTCAGATTCCTACGGCTATGACCGGCGAAATACATGTAATTCAGAATCCCTCGCTCAGATATGTGCCAGATGGTGTAGCCGGAATCGTGGATTTTAGATTGCAGGAAAAGAGCACCTATTCGCGTATCAAAAAGAGGACCTCTCAGACGTTTGGTCTGGAAGCGGGATCTCACGGCAGAGTGGGAGGGAATTACTATCTGGATACGCGCATCGGTGATAAGTTTAATTTTAGCTTTGCGTTCCAGTCCAAACAGGAGTATCGCACGCGTGAATTTCGCAATAAGACACTTTTCTTTGCTACGCAGGATCGGGAAGAACAAAATAACGATGCTTCGGCATACCCCTGGACCAATGCTCTTCAGATGACAGCAGGCTATAAGGTTCGTCCGTATTTTACGATGCAGCTGACGGCAGATGGAATGTTGTCGGATTACTTCCGTACTGGGAATATCCGTAATGATAAATACAAAGTGGGAGAGACGGAACCATCTACGATGGCACGTGTAACCCGATTGAACGATCAGAAGTTTGCTACCGGCGGATTGCAGTATAAACTAAATTACGATTTGCCTCGCGATTTTCGCCAATCGTTGCAGTTTGATGCATCGTACCGTTATTATGATAAGAAAGAGCGGAACCATTTTGACAGACGTCCGAAGCCGGAGGCACTTGTGCAGGATAGCTCAGCAATTTCGACCTACTCCAACGATTTTTACACGACGCTGAATCACCGTTTCTTTGAAAAGGTGGCGTTTCCGGGAGGTTACACGGCTACGATGACACTCAACTCGGGGGTGAATTATCGCCGCGAGGATGGAGTGATGATCAGCTCGAAGAATTATATGAAACCTGTAAAGCCGGCGGTGCGTGACGATTTTCATCTGACACGTTCGATTTATGCGCTATACAGCGAAGCCTCCTTCCGATTTTACAAACTGGAGGTGGAGCTTGGCCTTCGCGGAGAGTATACACACCTATATCAGGAAAATGTGAAGCCTGAAGTAGAGAAACGTAAAGATCATTTTGACCTGTATCCGAGAGTAGCTGTGAGTTACAGTAATCGGGCAAGTCAGTGGCGTTTTGATTATAGCCGTAGAGTTAACCGACCGTTGATGTCGGAGCTCAATCCATCGGTGAATAATTCTGATCCATCGCGTATTTTTGT
>JBOFXU010000004.1:0-11085 GCA_051654305.1 Bacteroidales bacterium
ATTTTATTTTCAAAATGTAAGAAAAATTTGCAGGTTCAAATATTTATCTTACCTTTGTATCGCAATCGCACGAAAGCACGGGCGAATTCCAGAGCGGCCAAATGGGGCAGACTGTAAATCTGCTGACTTATGTCTTCGGAGGTTCGAATCCTTCTTCGCCCACGGAATAACAAAAAGAGAGTCTTAATTATTTAAGACTCTCTTTTTGCATTTATAGTCATGGTCAAGCATCTCCAAGAGCAGTCTGTCTTTTTTAAACAATCCCGTATTCGCAGCATGATCTCAGAACTGTCGTTCTTTATGCAAAAAAATACGTGGATGCCAGAACAGGCACCCACGTATAGTTATTAACAAATTGTTGATAACTCTATTTTTTTGGTTTGTATGAGTCTTTACCCCCAGTTAGCCACTCCAGAGAGAAGCGAACAAATACCAGATCCATCTTTTCCGGACCATCCTCATAATAACAACCTATAGTTCCGTCCTCTAATACACACAGTGTAGAGTATGCCGAAGCCGTTGGGCAGATCGTTTTCTTAATCGGGAATGTTTTACCTTCGTCATAACTTAGAAGTACAGAAACATTTGATCTGTTATTCGCATCACATAGCGAGTGAATCATACGGTTCTTGTCATCCCCATTCTTAGTAGACGTATAAACCATGATCTCCCCATTACAGAATGGATCGGTCAAATCTTCGTGACGAACCGGCTTTTCCCAGTTGATTTCGCCATTCTCCAGTTTACCGTACACAACATCTCTTTTATTATGTCTGCGTACACTCATCAAAAGTCTGCCATCATTTAGCTGAGTAATTTTCGACTCGTCGCCATTGCGTGTTGCAGGAGCCTTCAAATCCATTACTTTCCAGGTTTTCCCTTCATCATCCGAACCAATCGTATAGGCTGATAGTCCACGAAGGCCTCTTACACGCGTAGGGATGGCAAATAAGACCTGATTGTCATGTGTGCATAGTCCACGTCCCGAAGTGATAAAGAAAGCGTCCCAGTTCTTTGTTTCTTGTACTTTCGAAGTTGGGCCATAAAAGAAATGGGTAATTTCTACCGGTTTTGTCCAGGTGATACCATTGTCATCACTCGTAACCATGAACTGACGTTGCGGATTATCGTGTGTAGAATCCCACAGACCTTTGTATCCCACAAACAAAACAATTAGTTTACCGCTTTGAGTTTTTACAATAGCAGCATCACCAAACCCGTTTTTATCGTCATCTGCACCAGCGATCATTAAAGGTTCGCTCCATGTTTTACCATTATCTGTGCTACGACGAACATATAAGTCGATAGCCTGTGGCAGATCTCCCGAATGGAATGGACGTCTGTCCGTAACAGAGACCAGAGAACCGTCGTTAGCAGTCTCGATTGCCGGGATACGATAGTATTTCGAACCATAATCGCCCGGACTGAATAGTACACTTTTAGTCAGGAATACATTCACAGGGTTAGATTCTTTTAATCCAACTTCCAGTTTTGCCTTCTTCGTTTGAATCGTACTTAGTGATATGTCGAGCTGATCCCCTTCCTTTGCAGTAGCTGACACATCAGCCATTACCCAAAAGAAATTGGATCCAAGGGATAATTTCATCGGAGCAGTCAATGTGACTGTAGCCTTGTTGTCGCGAATATTGATTTTTCCAAGTTCTACTCCGCCTTTAGTCAGACCTCTTCCGAGTGTTTGCGAGGCATAGAGCTTCATGTTTTCTAAGGCTGACGGATTTGAACAGTCGCTAAAGTCGAAAGTAAAGCTTGAAATCTCTTCCTTGTTCTTAAAACCTTTAAGCTGGATGTCGAACCCAAAGAACGGAATTTGTTTTTCTCCTGCTTGGGTAACATGTGTACCGCGGCGAGCATTTACGACTTTGATCGAACGAGGCTGAACCATCTCTTTTTTTGAAACCTCTCTGAAATTCCATGCACTTGCACTGTTCTCTTTTCCCGGATAGTTTGTCATCAAAGATCCGCTCTGTTGAGCGTGCAGCGTATAGTTCCCCACAGGTGCTAAGCTATATTGATCAGTGTCAGCCAGCTTTTTGATCAGAAGCGGAGTCGATTCGTTGATCAGTCCTTCCTGTACCGTTTGTCCGATATACTTTCCCGAAGCAAAGTTCTTTACAGCAAAGGTTGAATCTGTCAGAGCTTCAAAACACCAAAGGTTATTGGGGTCGATAGTAGGAGCTTCATACTTTAGCTGATCCCCTTCAATAGTCACAATCTTGCCCTTGCAATAATCATTAGATGCCGCAGAGGTAATCTGATACCAATACTGTTTTTTTGCTGTGCTTGACTTAAAAGGCATTTGAGCAGAAAGCGTAAATACATTAGCCAGCAGAAGAGATCCACAAAAAAGAATAGAAGTGTGTTTTTTCATATTTCTGTTGTTATTGATAAGTGTTCATTTTGTCTAAAACAGAAGGATGGAGATCATAAGATCTTCATCCTTCTGTTTTTATTGCGAATATCAGTGCACTAAGATAATGCCTTATTCTGAAAATAATGGATAGTATTCTGAATAATTACTTATTCTAAAAGTGCTTATTTGGTATTTTTAAGCTGATTCTCAGAACAGCAGATTGAAAAGTGTAGTTTCCTGATTGGAGTAACTTAATTGCAGATTGCCATGATGATTCCGCATGATCTGTTTCGAGATACTCAATCCAATACCCGAACCTCCTTCTTTGGTTGTAAAGAAAGGTACGAATATTTGTTCCTGCATCTCTTTCGAGATCGGCTCACCATTATTCTCAATGCCGATTACCCATTGATTGCTATTTTTATGAAAGGTGGCCAACAAACGGATACGTCCCGAGGGTTTTGTTTTTACAGCGTCCGCAGCATTGCGAAGAAGATTGATAATGGCTTGTACGATTTGTCCCCGATCAGCGAGTAAAGGGACGTTTACATTATCCGCATCAATATAAATTTTGACATGTGGATCAACTTCTCTAATCATCAATCTACGGCATTGCATCAATAGATCTTCAACATCCACAGGTTCTTTTTTGGCCGGGGGAATGCGTGCAAAACGGCGATAATGTTCTACGAAATTCATCAGATTTCCTGAAGTTGAGTGGATGATGTCCAGCCCTTTATCCAATTCGTATTTATTGATCTCTTTTTCATTCATCAGAAATTCGCTGACAGAACGAATCGGAGCAATGCTATTCATAATTTCATGAGTCAGAACACGGGTCAGACGTATCCATGATTCCAATTCCTTTTCTTCAAGTTCATTACTGATATCATTGAGAGTCAGCATACACAGTTCAGATGCTCCCTTTGAGAAACATGATAGACGAAAAGCCAGCGTGCGTGTTCCTTTTGCAGTGTGCAGCGTAAAAGGTTTGTTGTCGTTGTTTTGCAATTCACGAATGAAAAGATGTAAGTTTGAATCAATTCGTTCAAATTGGGAGATATGCGTAAGTACGTTGCTGGCGAGTAAATCCAGTGCCGCTTGATTGGACTGACGTATAAAGCCGTTGGAGTCAAAGATGATAAAACCTGTTTTGCTTTTATTCAGGATCAGCTCATAGTATTTCTCTTGTGTGGCAACTTCCATCTTTGTTTGCAGTAAAATTTCTTTTACTCGATTGAGTGTCTGGTGTGTGAATCGCTCACGTTTACTACCCTGATCTTCGGCAAAACGAAATGAGTAATCATTGTTTTCGACCGCATCCAATAGAAACGTAATTTTATTCAGATACAGATGGAAACAATGAAATATTTTATACCCGGCAAAAAGGATAATACAAATAAACAGAGAAATCCAGACGATTGAATTTTCTGTAATGGCTCTACCAAAAAGGATATAAGATACAGCCCCGCAGGAGAGTCCTATCAGGGAAAGATAGATAATCAGACGTGCACGGATAGATCGTATCATAGGTCATAGATTGAATTTCTTCATTTTATTGTAAAGAGTTTGTCTGCTTATACCCAATTGGGCGGCTACAGCAGACAGGTTTCCCTCACAAGTATGAATAGTTGTTTCGATCATTTGTTTTTCCATTTCTTCCAGTGTCGTTACCTGATGAGGTGAAGCCGATGTCTGATTTTGTTGTTGCGGAAAAGAGAATATCGTATCTGCAATTTCGGAACTGTTACTCATAATTACGGCTTTTTCTATCATGTGCTCCAGCTCTCGGATATTTCCCGGCCAGGAATAGGAGCGAAGTTTCACCAGTGCTTCTTTAGAGAGAGACATGGGCTGCAACGAATAACGGGCTGTAAATTTATCGATAAATAATTGAGCTAATTCACCAATATCTTCCAGACGCTCGCGAAGTGGCGGAATTTGGAGATGTATCGTATTAATACGGTAGAATAAATCTTCGCGGAAGCTTCCTTCTTTAACCGATTGAGCCAGATCTGCATTTGTAGCGCAGATCAGACGGATATCAATTGCAGTAGGTTTTACACTTCCGACCGGTGTCACTTGCCGGCTTTGAATGCAAGAAAGCAATTTAACCTGTTGCGGTATCGGCATATTACCAATTTCGTCCATAAATAAAGAACTGTTATGAGCAGATTCCAGTTTTCCCTTCCGATCAGCCTTTGCATCAGTAAAAGCCCCTTTAAGATATCCGAACAGCTCACTTTCGAACAGCGTATCGGGAATAGCACCCATATCCACTGACACCATTTCTTGTCCTGATCTTTTCGACAAACGATGTATTTCTTTCGCCAACATTTCTTTACCCGTCCCGTTTTCTCCTGTTATCAGGATATTGGCATCCGTGAGTGCAACTTTATCAACCAGTTGCCGCAATACTTTCATAGATACAGATTCTCCCCAAAACATTGCGGGTTGTACAATCTTTTGTGTTTTCCGCTTTTTTGATTTGGCAGATGATGCACGGATCAGACAGGTTATCAGTTTTTCGTTATCCCACGGCTTCGTAATGAAATCTACCGCACCACATTTCATGCCTTCAACAGCCAGATCAATATCCGCATAAGCAGTAAACAGTACGACCGGCAATTCGGGTACTTCTTCTTTGATCCGCTTCAGCCAATACAGACCTTCATTCCCGTTATTAATACCGGCTTTGAAATTCATATCGAGTAAGACTACATCATATTGTTTTTTTTGAATATGGGCAATAGCTGACGAAGGATGAGTGATTGTGTGTATCTCATCATAATGATTTCGCAACAGAATTTCTAAAGTCTGTAAGATCGTGCGATTGTCATCAATAATAAGTATGGACATAACGGGATTGTGTTTATTCAGGTTATTCGATGGTGTAAAGATAATCGAAAAGAGAGATCTGTTTAATAATATGAATAAAATAAATGCTATCATAAAAAAGTCGTTTGATTCTTTTTACATCAAACGACTTTGTATCATGTAACCGAACTAAATAAGTTGATCCAAGTAGCTTTGTGCCATAATGTTTCAAAAGGACCCTGTTTGAATCGATTTAAATAGTAATGACTTATCTGAACTTGAATGATAAATAGGAGAAAAGCCAGGATCAGGCTAATGGTTGCTCCCGTATAGATTCCCAGATGTAATCCCCACGGATAAAAAAAGAATGAACAAATAAGAGATTGAGCAATAAAGTTTGACAGACTCATTCTTCCATAGGTTATAAAATGCTTCCAAGCATCATGCTCTTTAGTTAAATTGTAGGTGATATTAAAACCCAGAATCAGGCTAAATGCAAAAAACAGATTATAGTACATTCTTCCAAATGAAGTGGGATAAGAACGTACTGTTAAAAATAAAGCAATAGTGATTAATTCAGATATTACGAACATTCTGCAATAGCATTTTACTGACTGACTAAAGAATCTGAAACGATAGAAAAGCATACCAATGAAAAACAAACCCAGCGTTTGTGATATTCTCCCTGTTTCCAATGCCCAAAGTAAACATCCGGGAATTCCATATTTAAGATTTGCCGCGATTGTCTGATATAAATTCCCCGATGAAAGTTCAGGCATAATCTTATTATAAGATTCGATATATCTAAATTCGAATATGGGGTAGAAATGATGGATAATCTCTAAAGGTTGTATAAGCAGGATAAGAGCAAGAGCGATTAAAGTTCTGTTTGAAGCATGCCTAAATGGAATAATCAGTAAAGCCGTCAGTGCATAAAAAATTAATGGATCTCCACCTGCAAAAAAAGCAGCATTGAAAATACCAAACAAGATTAACAAAAACATACGCCATACCATTCTGCCAGCCATATCTTCCCCTCGTTTTACACGATTCTCTAACTGAAGTGCATAGGTAAATCCAAATAGGAGTGCGAAAATACAATATGCTTTTCCTTCGAATAGAAAATAAAGAGTTTGTACGACAGAGGTATCCAATTGGGACAGCCAGACAGGAGAATCTGCCGGTCGGCTATTGTATAGGAAATGATTAGACGAATGAATAAGTAAAATAGCCAAAATCGCAAATCCGCGGAGCGCATCGATTAATGCAATGCGCTCCCGGCAGTTATCCCATGATCCATTTCCCATACCGACCGAGTTTAAGAATAACGAGAGTAAATAGCCATGTAACGGTCAATACAAGTATTGAACAAACGACCATTCGAAGCATAGTATGTAAATCAAACATTTCAACTAATAAAAAGCATGGACCTACAAACAGATAATGTGACATCCATATTCCGAACGTACAAGTTGAAATACTAGTTATAATACGTGTGCAAATAGTAGATTCGAATGTAATTCTCTGAGCAATTAAAAAAATAGGCAAAGACATAAGTAATACGTTTGGAGTACAATACGTATAGAACAGTTCTACCAGACTTTCGGGTTGTCCGGGAGTAGCTGTAATGTGTTTGAATCCGAAAAACGTGATGCAATATCCAATTGTAAATAAGATAGCAGAGCAGATAATTAACTTGTTTCTGCTCCATTTAACCGGATTATTCAGAAGATAATAGCCTAGAAGCAGGTATCCGTTAAAGCCGGCGAAATAATAAAGCATACCGAACTCATTCCAGGAGCAGGTTCCCCAAAGATCTTTGCTTACATATTCTTTTAAGTAAGGTATAAATAAAGAAATAAACCATAGTATTAAGTAAATATGCTGTTCTTTCAAAGATGCTTGTTTAACCCATGCCGAAAAGAAAGGCAAATACAGATACAGTCCGATAAGCAGGTATACATACCACATTTGAACTGCAAATGCTGAAAAATTAAATGGGATCATCCAGATATTATGAATCGCATCTGCAAAAGCTTGAGAAGGCTTTGCCCAAGCAAAGAAATCATTGATTATTTCGGGTGGTAATCCCATTAACCCGGTTATCCAGGGAAATAGATTATATAGAATTGACCAAAAGAGAAATGGGACTATTAATCGGGATAATCTTTTTTTGTAAAATCCAGAAAGATCTTGTTTAACAGGTAGAAGTAGTGCACCCGTAACCATCACGAATAAAGGAATGGCTGGACGCATAAATGATCCATAAAAACTCCCCCACAGATTATACCAGGGTTCAGATCGTTCTGCCGGAGTTACATTATCAGTACAATGTACGGCAATCATCATGAAGATAGCGATTACTTTCAGTAAATCGATCCAAGCAATCCGTTTGAAGGCTGCAGAAGATAAACTTGTCATAGAAATAAAGAATTGTGTTTGATTATTTAAAGACAAAAATATCGCTCTCAAAGGATTCTTTTTTTGTGATAGATTAAAAAATCAGAATTCAGCCCGTATTTTACTTAGTGTAGGTAAAGTTATACCCAGATAAGAGGCAATATAGCCCAGATTGACGCGCGAGCAAATATCCGGATGCAATTCAAGTAGTTTTTCATAGCGCTCTTTAGCAGTTAATGTCAAACGATCTATGCGTGTGCATTGTAGAGCTAATAAACAATCCTGATGAATAACTCTTGACCAATTTGCAATATCAATGTCTGTTTTATATAATTCATTTAATGCTTGAATAGGAATTGAATAAGCTAAAGTTTCTTCGATCGTTTCGACATATTCAAATCCAGGTTTATTTTTATAGAGGTCCAATAATCCAAATGTAATATCACCCTCACAAGAAAACCAGGTAGTAACCTCTTTTCCGTCTATCAGACAATACGAACGCGTAATCCCTTTTTCAATGAAATATACATTTCTATCAATTTGTCCTCCTCGAATGATAGTCTCTTTTTTAGGAAAAAGATGAGGTGTAAAATGCTCAATCAATCGGTTGATAGACTTATCCGATATTGGATAACTGTTTTTTAAAGAACGAATGATATTGTCGAGTTTCATTGCAATTGGATTAAGAAGTGAATATAGGGTGTTATAAGCCAACAATAAACAGATAGCAAATATACAAAATCAATCGGTGCTTCCCGATAAAATGATTTGGTAAGTGCATATTGTCCAAACCTTAGACAATACTGTCTAATTATTTGACAGCGCTCTACAGGTATCTTTTTGTTAAGTCATTGATATAGTTTAGTTTAATATTTTTGGCACAGTTTCTGCAAAGTAATAGTGTAAAAAGAAATAATGATGAAGCAAATAAAACCAATCATATTCTATCTGTTTCTCTTGCTTTCAGTCAACCGGCTGGAAGCGCAGAGCAAACGCTGGACTCTGGATGAGTGTATGAGCTATGCTCAATTAAACAGTTCGCGAGTTCGGATTCAGGATTGGAATATAAAAAACAAACGTGCAGATCTGACTGCGGCAAAAGGAGCTTTTCTTCCGTCTGTAAACGGAAGTATCGGAGCTGATGCGAATTTCGGAAGAAGTATCAATCCCGAAACCAATACTTATTCAAATACCTCTAACTTCTCAAACGGATACAGTGTTTCGGGTTCTATTCCCATTTTTCAGGCAGGAGCTTTAATCAGTAATCTGAAACTGAATAAGCTGATGCTTTCTATGGGGCTTCAGGAAAAAGCAAAAATCGAATTCGACATAGCAGTTACGACTATGCAAGCCTTTGCTGATGCCTGCTATTACGAATCATCGCTCAATCTGGCAAGTGAGAAGCTTACGCAAAGTAATCATTTGATGCAGAAAACTCTCCGGATGGAAGAGCTGGGGATGAAAAGTGCGGCGGATGTTGCCCAGGTAGCTTCCGAAGTGGCAGCAGATGAATATAATGTGCTTAAGCAAACGAATTTGTTGCAACAAGCTTTGTTGAGCCTGAAAGAAGTTATGAACTATCCTTTATCTGACTCTTTGCATCTCGACACGACTCCAATAGATCAGACCGGGTTTATTCCGATCGATAAAGAAAATCTGTTTAACCGGGCTAAAGCATGGACTCCGCAAACACAACTATATGCGTTACGGCTTAAGCAGGCTGAGCGACAGATTATAATCAACCGCGCAAAACTCATTCCGTCCATTAATCTGAACGGAGGGATCAGTACCCGTTATTTTGAAAACATGAAGAGTGAGGCTGATATTCCTTCTTTCGGATCTCAGTTCAAGAATAATCTCGGAGAGTGGATCGGTGTCACGCTTAATATTCCGCTCTTTAATGGTTTTTCCCGTAGTTCGGCTTTGCAAAAAGCAAAGAATCAACGAAGAATAGCAAACGAAGAATACGAAGAAGCTGAGCGAAGTTTACAGGTGGAGATAGATAAGCTGTTGAATGACTGCGAAGGATTGCAAAAAGAATTGATTCAGATAACGAAGAAAGTGCAGGCAGATGAGTTGGCCTACGATGTCACTGTAAAAAAGTATGAGAAAGGTCTGTTGAGTATTTATGATTTACAGGTCAGTGCCAATAATCTGTTGCAATCCCGAATAAACAAGCTACAAACGGAACTCAACTTCATGATGAAAAAGCGTATCGCTAATTATTATGACGGTAATCCATTAATAAGAAAATAATAGATCATGGATATAAAGATAGAACCTAAAAAAGGAATTCAGAAAAAGCATCTGCCTTATATAATCGGAGCAACAGTGCTTTTGGCATTGATTTGCTGGTCGGTATTCGGAAATCATCAATCGACATTGCGGGTAGATCGGAAAGCAATCATTGCGCAGCAGGTGACGAACGATGTCTTTAATGACTTCATACGAGTTGACGGACAAGTACAACCTTTGGCGATTATTCAGTTAAGCCCGCTTGAAGGAGGCATCGTCGAAGAGATATTGGTCGAAGAAGGTGTTCAAGTCAAGAAAGGTCAGCCAATCGTTCGACTGAGTAATTCAAATCTGGATTTATCCATACTGAACAGTGAAGCTGAACTGGCAGAAAAACAAAATTTCCTGCGAAACACACAAGTTGCGATGGAACAGGATAAGCTGAATAACAGAACTGAGAAACTGCAACTGGATCTGGATGTCAGACGAAAACAACGCAGCTACAATCAGAATAAAGCTTTATTTGATGAAAAGCTGATCGCACGTGAGGAATATCTTCAAGCCAAAGAAGATTATGATCTGGCAAAGGAGAAGCAGGCATTAGTTTCCGAACGCTTAAAACAAGACTCTATTTATCGGTCGGTACAGATAGATCAGATGGAAGAGAGTTTACAAAATATGCGGGAGAATATGCATCTGATTCGTCGGCGTGTGGCAAACTTGCAAATTAAATCACCCATAGATGGCGAATTAGGGTTGCTGGATGTCGTTTTAGGACAAAGCATAGCACAAGGTCAGAAAATAGGACAAGTAAATAATCTCTCCAATTTCAAAGTGGAAGCTTTGATAGATGAGCACTATATCGATCGGGTAAAGAATGGACTGGAAGCAAGTTTTGATCGTCAGAATAATTCTTACCAACTGAAAGTACGTAAAGTATATCCCGAAGTAAGAAACGGGAAGTTCAAAACCGATTTTATTTTCGTTGGAGAGCGCCCTGATAATATTCGTACAGGACAAACCTATTATCTGAGTCTTCAGTTGGGTGAGCCTACGAAATCCATTTTAATACCTAAAGGTACGTTCTTTCAGGCAACGGGCGGGAGCTGGATATTCGTTCTGGACCAGGATGAAAAGAAGGCTTACCGAAGAAAGATCAAATTAGGTCGGCAGAATCCACAATACTACGAGGTAATTGAAGGATTGGAGCCGGGCGAAAGAATAATCGTATCAAACTATGAAGCATTTAAGGATAATGAAAT
>JBOFXU010000005.1:0-27269 GCA_051654305.1 Bacteroidales bacterium
CTCTTTCAATCAAACGACCGGATCCACTTCAAAAGAAACAGTTACATTCGACTCCTTCGTTATATTCGATAAAGTCAATTGATTGTTTTCGACCTGAGCCGTTACATTTTCTGTATCTAACATCACTTTAGCCAAACGATAAGTAGCAGCCGGATAGAATGTAAACACAGCAGGCTCACCTTCTTTGACAGAGATCGTAGTAGATGGAAGCAGCGGAGTATTCATATAATCCACTCGTCCGTTTTCGCCTATCACAAAGTGTAGTTTATGAGCTGCACCCACTTCAGCCTCTGAAGCAAATTGGATGTTAAGCACCGAAGCATACTGAATTGGAGGAGTGACGTAAACGCTGTCCTGCTGAACAATATTTACCTCCCCGTTGAAAGTAAGTTCATTCAATATAAATCCGTCTGCCGGATGTATAATAAACTGAGCCATTGATGCACTGTCCAATCGAATCACCATTCCATCAGTCACTACATTGTTATCCATCTTCACACGACCTTCCCCCGATATATTAACCGCTACATCAAATTTCTTTAAGGCAAACTCCACATCCACTACGGCATTTTCTGTTCCTGCAGGTACTGTAAACAGATTGGATGGCGTTTGCTCCTCTCCTTTAAAACGAATAACGCGAACTTCATACCCATCTTGCGGGATAATTTCGAATGCAGTTTCTTTTGCATCGTGAAAAATAATTTTATTATTCGGTACAGCTTCTCCGTTCTGCTTAACAATACCTCCCGGATTGTGTTTCACCATCAACCCGATTTCGAAGATATCGTAAAACAAATTCCAGTGCTGTGCTTTTTCATACGTCTCTTTGCTTCCGATTGGCACAAAAAGCTTCGCCTCGTCCCAGTTTACACTGCCAAAAGTCATTTCCTGAATAGAAGGAGCTGTAGTGCTTTTTACGACAATTTCACGCAGATTATTACAGCTTTGAAAAGGTGTATAGATCTGACGCATGGACTCTGGCAGAACGACCTTGCGAAGTGATGTACAATTGTTAAAACAGTCACTATCAATGGATGTCAGATTTGTACAAACAGATAGATCTATTTCCTGAAGTGATGAACAAGAATAAAAAACGCCCCACCCAAATGTATTAATTGTTGGCGATAAAATTACTGAAGTCAAAGACGAACAATCCTGGAATTGGCTTCCGCTTAAAGAATATAGATGAACACTGTTAGAAAGATCCACTTTCAAAATTGCACTATGCCGAAATGCTGCATTTCCAAGATAACTTAGCTTCTCAGAAAAGATTAAGTCTCCTTTCATCAAATAACAATTATCAAAAGCATAATCCCGTATCGTATCAATCGAAGCCGGTTCGAAAGGTAGATTCTGAAGATTAGAACAGCCGTAGAATGCATACTGACCGATTTTACGGACAGACGCCGGTGCATAAAAGTGAGTTAACTGCGATTTATCACGCATGGCTTCGCTGGGTATCTCCGTAATGTCCGTACCGGAAATATCCACATACTGCAGATTAGTCATCTGCATTTTCATACTCGAAAAGTCTCTTTGATTAAACTTTCCCGTTACAATAAGTTTGTTAATTGAACCAAAAATAATCCCCTGTTCTTTCAATTTGGCTGAAAGAGTTCCCGGTTCATCCAAATGAACCTGCGCTTCTGTTCCGTTTATTTGCGCAAAAAGTGAGAGATTTAAGATTGCAACTAAGATAAATGTAAAAATTCGTCTCATATTTATATAATTATACTTTCGTAACGCAAATATAATTATTTATATTTATTTTTCTAACCAATTATACAACACAGGAATATATTTACAATAGATTCAAGCCTTCTCATTCTGACAAAAATTAAAGAATTAAGGCTTCTAAATTTCTTTTTGCCACTGAAAATCGATCAGAAAAAAATATGAAAGTTTCGGATAAAATAGCCGTTTTTTATACAAAAAGGAGGGTTCTGAAAATTCATAAGGTCGAATGCGCAAGAACATAAGGTCGAAAATATATTTTCATAAGGTCGTTTATAAAAATTCGACCGTATGTTTTCGCGCGGAAATACGTTCGTTTTTCCAAAAAGAACCGTATTTCGCGGCATAGAAGTACGTATTTGCCGGCAAAGAAGTACGTTTATAAAGACATAACCAACAACACATTTATTATCAACGATATACATAACACACTCTGCGTAGCATGTAGGGACAGAAAATAATTTTGGGGAAATCTATCGCATTCTCAGCGATTAGGATTTTGACATTATGGTAGAAAATAAAAGGCTTCAACAACAATATAAATAAACAATAATCAATAGCAAAACAGGGTTTCTATTTAACAGACTGAGTATAAACAAGAAGACCCTTTTTTCTGAATGAGTTAATTTATGCCTGTTCTGGACTCTTTATATTGAATTTATACATATATTGCAACAAGAAATTATTATACATCATAAACATTAATATCAATAACATGAAACAAAAAGGAATAGCAAAAAAGATATGCATAACAGCTATATGCGCAAATGCCCTATTGATGTCATTCGGATTCAATATAATATCTGATGAAAACACAAACAAATATCATATAAAGGGTGATATTAAAAACATACCGGACAGTACTGTATTCATGCTTATGGAAGCAAATGGAAATGTAATGTCGCCAATAGCTATGGATACACTGCATAACGGAATTTTTTCTTTTTCGGGTGATACGGAAGATACACAAAAGCTTGCTCTTATTGTTCATTCGGAAAGAGGTTTCCCTTCGACATGGCTGGATATTTGGGTTGCTCCGGGAAAAGATATACTCATTAAGGGTGCTGATAACTTAATACGCACATGGAAGGTATCGAGTGATATACCTGAACAAAATGAGAAAAACAGATACTCTGAAATAGAATTTCCTGAAAAAAGAGCAAATTTATTACTGATGGTTGAAGAATCTGAACTCTTCTATCAGTTCAGAAAAAAAGATATCACTAATGAGCAAAAGAAGAATATACGAAAATCTTTGGACTCACTACGAAACTTACAATCACAAATAAATACAGCTATTGATAAGAAAGTTCTTGATTTTCTTGAGAAAGAACCTGTGACGAATATGTGGATGGAAAGTTATTCTACCTATGTAAGACAGCTACAATATCGTCCGGACAATCCTCTTATGCCTAAGATCAAATCGCTTTATTCCAAAATGAGTGATGAAGACAGGAAGACCGAAACCGGAATTATGATTACCGAATATATGAACCTGCCTGCAACTGTAAAAATTGGTGATAACATGGTAGACGGAAAGCTATTTGATACAGAAGGGAATAGCCGGAGCCTCTCAGAGTTAAAAGGGAAATATATTCTGTTGGATTTCTGGAGCTCGGGATGCGGACCATGCATTCAGTCATTCCCTGAATCAAAAGAAGTTGAAGAGCTTTACAAAGATAGTCTGTCTATTGTTACGATCAGTGAAGATCCGAAAGATCTGTGGCTAAAATCCCTGGAGAGACATAAATTGGAAGGATTGCAATGGAATGAATTTAGAAAAGGAAGAACAGGACTTGCAGCCTCTTATGGAGTAAAAGGGATTCCTCATTATGTTTTGATTTCACCAGATGGCAAAATCATTGATAGCTGGTCCGGTTACAGTAAAGGATATTTAAAGAATAAAGTATCAAAACATCTTAACCAGGAATAATTTAAAAAAGCGGGATAACCCAAATTGGTTATCCCGCTTTTTTAAATTATTCCAGATTTGACTCCGGATACAATTCATTCCACCACTCCGGCTGATCTTTCAGATAACGATCAAACCAGGCTAAGATAGATTTAGTCCATTTGATCTTTTTATCGAAATTAGCGATCCCGTGGTTTTCACCATCAACCTGGATCATTTCAACCGGTTTATTCAGCAACTTCAGAGCTGTATACATTTGAATACTCTCTCCTACCGGCACGTTTGTATCTACCGACCCGTGAAGAAGAAGTAATGGTGTATTGATTTTATCAGCAGCAAACAACGGACTTTGTTTTGTGTAAAGATCCGGATTATTCCATGGATAGCTATCTGCACTGGCTGCCGTACTGTAAGAATAGCCCCAGTACCCTTCGCCCCAGTAGCTGGACAAGGCACTGATACCGGCATGGGAGATTGCTGCGGCAAACAGGTCGGTACGCGTTTGCAGGTACTGCGTCATAAATCCTCCGTAAGAAGCACCGATACATCCGATTTTCTTGGCATTCACGAATGAATGTTGCTGAACGAATTTCTCGGTTCCTTCGATAATATCTTCAGCGGTGCGCTGTCCCCAGGCATTGACGTGACGAGCCGACATTTTTTGGCCGTATCCTGTCGTTCCACTCGGGTTAAGTACCAGCACAACGTAGCCTTTCGCTGCATACAAGTGAGCCGGATAAGGGTGTTCGAGTGTGCGTGAAGTAGGTGATGTCCCTCCGTAATAGTAGACAATCATCGGATACTTCTTATTCGCATCGAAATCCGAAGGAAGGTAGTAACGTCCATCAATGGTAGTTCCGTCTGATGCCTTGAAGTCCCAGCCTTCTACTGTACCCAAAGCAACGTCTGCCAGACGATCGTCAGAAGTATCTTTAATTTTTACCGATTTTTTGCTTTTTAAATCGATCACATAGGCTCTGTTAAAGTTTGATGCACTTTGTCCGAAATAAACGGCTTCTTTGCCTGTTTTAGAGACACGGAACGAACGTAAAACCTCTTCCTGAACCGGAATCGCTTCGTATTTATTGGAAGATACTGTATAGATGTAAGGAATAACCAGATCTTTATCCTCTCCTAAAACGACAATCTTATTGTTATCAATCCATTGCGCACTTTGTACTGCCGGATTAAACTCTCTTGTCACAGGTTTTACGTTTTTCGTAGCCAGATCAAACAGATATAACTGCCCGTCGTATGTATTGGCTTTCTGTCCCTCTTCCACGTTACGGCCCAAATCGCCGAATGTTTCAGGACTTCCGGAGATGAGTAATGATTTTCCATCCGGAGAATAGCTTGCCGATCCGCCATAGCGTTTTTCGAACCAAAGCGTATCAACAGTATTGGTTTCGAGATTCAATTCAAACAAAGAGGATACATTAAACGGACGTGCTTCGAAATCTTCGCGTGAAGTACCGAATACGAGGCGTTTTCCATCTTTGCTGATATCATTAAGCCCTGCTGAATGAGCACCGAAAGTGAGACGCTCAAAAGCACCCGATTTCAGGTCATATTTATAAAGCGAGGTGCGGGTTCTCCAGCCTGGCTGACGATCATTGGGTGTAATAAAACGTCGGAAAGCTTTATCTTTATCCGCAGCACCTGTTTCGTTGAGCGAATAGATCAACATATCCTCTGTCGGAGACATGGTATATCCGCCTTCGGGAATATGATCCGCAAACAGAGACTCCTCTCCGGTTGCCGGATCTATTGTCCAGAGTTGTCTGCCCGAAACCGCTCTTTTCTCGAAGATGAGCTTTTCGCTCACCGGCATCCACGTAATGCCGGAGCGAGGTCCGTCAAATGCACGAAGTAGTTTCCCGGTTTTCGCATCTAAAAGTTGAACTTCCGACTGCGTCTTGCCATCTGGCAAAACAGAAGAGACACGAACGAGAACTGATTTTCCCATCGGAGAAATACTTGTTCCCGAAACCCGGTCACCAACCATAAGATCGTAGATCGAAAGTTTACGTTTCCCATCAGCTACAACCTCTACGGTTGACTCGCTGTATTTTTTGTCAGGCGTATATGTCACATGGAGTGAGGCATTCTGAAGTTCCGGGGTTGCCATCGTGCGGATAGAGATCACATTCGGGCGCCCTTCCATAGTCAGAGGCACGGTAACTACCGCAGTAGAGTCATTTGCTTTGTTCTCGGTAGATTTTGATTTCACCAACTTTCCGTTAAGATATACATCAAGAATAGCTGGAGACTGCACCTTTAGATTCCCGGTAGAGTAGCGATCGGGAGTAATCTGAAATACATACTCTTCAATTGTACAATTTTGGGCATCAGCTGTCAACTGAATAATGCCGGAAGCATCTGCCTGTTTTAATACGGGGGTAGCCATCTCATTTTTCAAACGATGACTCTTATCCAGCAAACTTTTGATGGCAAACTCTTTTTGATTCACATCTTTCTGATCAACCATTACCGGCTTCTTCACTCTGACCGGTCCGTAGTATTCATAGGTACTGATGACCGTGCTGTTTTGAGCGAAGCCAGTCATCATAAAACCGGACAGTAGACATCCGGTAAAGAAAACTTTTTTCATTGTTCTGTGTATTTGTGATTTTCTGTGACTCTATCTGAGGTTATAATAAAGAAACGCAGGAAAAAGAATAATCTTTTCCCTGCGCTAATATATACCTTTATTTGCAAAAATAAAGACTTAATCGATACAAATCTTTCTTATTTGGTCGAATGGTAAGGTGATCCCATCTTAGTTCCCCAGATGTATTCGGCCATATCGGGACAATCAATAAACGGATTGCGATTGCCCTGAATCTTATAAATCGCTTCATTGCGATCCACCTCCTTCTGACTCACCGGATCCTGACGATGCCATTTCAAAAGAATAGCAGATTGCCAGCCGGAAAGGAAAGGATATTTAGTTTTGGTAATTGCTTTTGAACCTGCCCATGCATTGAGATTTTCATTCTCATAACGTGTTGCAAAATAGAAAAAGGTACGTGCAAGATCTCCTTTAATCTCGTCATTGGGCTCAAAAACGGTCTCCTGACCATAACCCGGAATGACAGAGGTACCTAATTTACAATATCCGTTTGACCAGGATTGATTTTTTACTTCATAGAAGTAGTTGTTTCCCCGTTTCGAATTGGCATAAGCGTCAGAGGGATAAAGATGAAACAGATCGGTGTACATCGGTGTACGTTCGTAGTCGTTGTTACCACCCGTACGGAACCAGCTTTTCGGGAATGAGTGCTCCCGGTTATAGGAATTGGCATCACCTCCCCCTTTGTCCTGATCTACCCCAAACGTGTAGTGGGTTCTGTCATTGTAAATATCCCACACGGAACCATCAGCACGAGCATCCGTAGAGCGGAAATCTGTCCACAGTTGGGTATAAGAACGTCTGTTATGTCCTTTAACAATATTGTATAGAGCAGTTTTCAATTCAGCAGAGCTTTTCCCCTCGGATGTACGATAATACCCTGAGGGGTAATTGGTTGACAAATGCCCCCCATAATCTAAATCATCCTGTGATTTATCTTTACTACAGGAAGTTAATGCAAACGAGAAAGCTACAAGAGCTAAAAGTAGAGATGTAAATTTATTCATGTAATGTATTGCTTTGGATACGGCTTAAAAGTTTAAGTTCAAAGGTAAAGGTAATATTACAAAAAAGGCGTTTAAACGCTGTTAAACAGGTTTAAACGCCTTTAGTATTAGTTATAATAGAACTTATTTCACTTCGATCAGTTCGATATCATCAAGAGCCGAAACTCCTCCTTTATAGAATCTGAATTCTAAACGTAAGAAGCTCATTCCATCCGGAACCGTAAACTCAATCGGTGTATAATCAACAAAGTTATCGGCAATAGGGAAATATCCATTATTTGTGCGCAATGGATCTGTCGTATTTGAATCTGTCAGATAATTCACATAAGAAGATGTTGTTGCTTCAGTTGTAAAACCACTCCAAATTCTCAACTTAGTGGCTGTTGCTTTGTATTTCCATGACAATTTGTATTTTTTACCACCAACAACAGGTGCAAACTGGTAAAGTTTTGTTGTTGCTGCCGGTTCAAGTGATACATAGAAATTTGAAGCATCCTCTAATTTTTGGAATGGAGCATCAGCCACATCTGTAATCCAGTTTGTAGGAAGGGATCCTGTCCATTCTTGGAATCCACCGTTGATAACCAAATTCGCACCTGGCTCAACAGCTGCAACCACTGTCAAGGTATAAGCCTGTTCCGCAGTAATATTATTATTTGTAGCTTTAAGAACAACATTCGATGTTCCTTCTGTTGCAGGAGCAGTACCTGAAATAGTAGCAGTACCATCACCGTTGTCTACGAATGTAGCCCAAGTCGGAAGACCTGTCGCTGTAATTACGGTATTACCTGAAGCATTAACAACATTTGTTTTTACAGCGTAGTTATAAGCTGCTCCAGTTGTAACTGAAGTTACAGCCGAAGATGTAATTGAAACAGTTGTTTCTACTGCAGGAGCTACACCAAATCCGAAGTTATCTACGCACCATGTAGTCGAAAGACCCATTCCACCCATACCTTCGTAACGGAATCCGATAAATACTTTACCTGTGAAACCAGACAAATCAACTGTACCTGGTACGAACTGATAGTTTGGAGTTGCAGATGTAGCTAAAGCAGATGGAGTCACTTTCGTTTGAACTGTTTTGCCATCTTTACACTGAAGCACATACACTTCAAACTTAGTATCATCTTTCCAGTACGCCTGAGCAGTTTCGAAACTTGCCATTTTCACAGCTGCAGCAGTCACGTCAAACGCTGGTGAAATAATCCATGATTCCTGAATCTGATCAGCAGTCGCACCATGAGCCGTAGCCTGAACGTATCCGTTACCTTCGAATAGTTTCCCTTGCCATTTGCGAGATCCCTGAATCATTACGTTCTGCCATCCTGCTTCAGCAAAGTCAGTTTTATCAGAAACAGCATTAAAGTCATATTTATAACCAGCATTTACAGTCGTCTGATCACCACATACTTCAATTACACCAGGAGCAGCTGGTTCGTAACCTTCAGCAACCATGTTATCAGTTGCTTTCAAACCTGCAATACCGAAATATGCTTCAAGGTTACCATGCAATTTAACCTTAGTACCCAGTTTTCCAGGATTGTTTACCAGATTAATAAAGTCACGAATATCACCAATAAGAAGCTGAACAGCAATAAGTTTCGCCTTATCTGTTTCGCCAGCCTTAGATGCGATCAAAATATTTGAAGGTGTAGCAAAAGGTGCAGCAAACTGCCATTCATTTGCAGCAGGATCAGCTGTACTTACAGCACCAACAACATAACCTTCAATCCATTTATCTGTTACATTCTGGTTTTTGATAGCCTGTTCTACACTAAAAGGTTTAGCTTCTGAGCCATCGCCAACGACAACCTCGCCACCTCCGTCAGGATTAATAATTTCTTCATCATCCACGTTTGTAAATGATGAAAAAGAGATCATTGCAGCTATAGCCAGCCACAAAAAACTTCTAAATTTTGTTTTTATTCTCGTTTATATTTAGTTGTTACTATGTGTTATTCTGCAGATACAATATCTTTAAATTCTTGTACCGAAAGCTGATAGTTCCCTTCTTTTATGCTATTATCACGATACCATCCGACGATAGCTGTCACATTGTATTTACCCATAGGCAACAATTCCGAAGCAAACTTCGCATATGAAGAGGTTGTTACGGGAATAATATTTCCGTTAGCATCCTGAATACCACGTGACACAGGCACATTCAGGTCATTTGTTTCGGAAAATGGAATTTTATCACCAGCCTTAACCAGTTTAAAAATCGAAGAAGGGAAATAACTTAATCCCGAACCTTGGTAATAAGCACCGAACTCAACATTCTTGATGGTTACTAACTGACTGCGGTATTTTTCATTGCCCGCAAGAACTTCAGGAACTGTTACTTCAAGAGGCTTTGCCAGCTCAGGATTTGGCATTCCATAGGATTTAATAGCATTCTGTGCACTCAGCCAGTTCATACGTCCGACCTCTACACGTCCAGCTTTCTCGGCATTTACATAAGTAGTTCCAATAACCGGAAGATCGGCATATTTACCAATCTGTAATTTATTACAAGTCACTTGAACCGCCTGACCGTACGGATAAAATGCAGAAACCCCCGAAGCATCCACCGAAATGTCAATGGCTGATCCATCTTTAGGATCGCGAATAACCAGCTTCTTGTAGGTATTTCCTCCTCTGTCGGTCGAGATCACAATACCGTTGATTGTAACGGACTCACTTGCATCCATATTATAAACGGTGAACAAATCTTTGTATCGCGATGATGATTCATTGTTGCTAACCAACCAATCCGATTTCATAAAGTTGGATTTCACCTCTGCAATAGTATTTGTTGCTTCAGGAAGCTCAGATTCATCGGGCTTAGGTGCATCATAATCTGGTGTACAGCCTGATAATCCTAATGTGGTTGCAAAAATAATGCTGAATATATTTCGTAATTTTCTCATTGTAATCTAAGAATTTATCGAGTCATGTAATTTAAAACTTATATCCCATGTTCAGGAAGAAACTGAATCCTTGTGCATAATAATACTTCGCCGGGAATTTAGTCAGATTCGTAAGATCGATACGTCCCTGCTGATAGCCTCCCGTAACCATTTTCGTATTATTTAAAATATTGCTCAAGCTCAAATTAATGCTCAACGAACGTTTCATCGGAAGATAAATAAGTTTACCCACCGAAGCATCAAGGATAAGCCCATCTTTGAGCTCTTCTTGGGTTCCTAAAACCGCTTTTTGCTCAGCGGTATAAGTTTCATACAAGGACTGTACATAAGCACTTGGTGCAAAATCCAGGTAGTTGCGACCGAAGTAGCTCAAAGTTATATCAGCAAACCACATCTTCGGGTGGAAGTAATCCAGTTTGACACTACCTACCGTCTGAGGTCCCGCCGGCAAACGAAGATCCTTTGTCATCACTGGTTCAATGACATCACTGAACGAACCATTCTCGGGACTGACTATACCCAGTGCATTACTGGTATATTTGTAGTCCGCATAGGTTCCAGCCAGAGTAAGAGAAAAACTCGGACTAAGCTTAAATGTGGCACCAACCTCAACTCCCTGGTACAGTTTATCCAGATCCGTCATCATGTGGTTAATGAATGTTCGGTAATCATCGTGATAGTATCCATTGATTTCAGTAGACCCAAGAATGTGAGTACGGAATCCACTTACACGACCTTTCACAAACGGGAAAGAGAAGTTATAGCTCAAATCGTAAGAAAGCACTTTCTCTTGTTGAAGGTTAGGTACGATCGTTGATTTGATACGTGGAGAAACATAGGAGTTGTTGGCAAGCGGAGCTCTTGTTTCAGCAAGGGCATTCGCTGTAATCCAATGGCGACCGTTGATTTTATAGGTAGCTCCAGCTTTCACAGATGGATCCATAAAGTAGTACAGTTTTGACTTACCGTATGAGTTCAGAGGAGCACGACCGTTTTGCATGTGTCCTTCACGATTGAAAGAGGTGTACGAGAAACGAGCAGCATAATATAGATCAAACTTACGGAAGTTCCATTCGTTTTGAGCAAAAGCAGAAAGACGAGATACATTCATATCATAGTCGTATCCGAATTTATCCCCTTCCTTGATGATGCGATTTGGATTTTTCAGGTCATTCTGAATAACACTTGGGTTATTCGGGAAATCACGTTCTGCAAACTGATCAATATCAACCCACAGATTACCACCCAACAAATCGTTCATGGTTTTGTAGTGCATCCCTTTTGTCAGCTGCGCATCGACTCCTATCGTCAATTTTAGTTTGTTGGTCAAACGAGTGTTGAACGTAGAGTTTAATGATCCTTCCATGAGATTATTATGGCGTTGTTCTACCATATATTTGGCATTCTCATTCGGATAAAGTGTATTATTTCTATAGTTTGCCTGGTACAAAGCATCCCAGTCTACTTGGCTATAGCGCGGATTATTTCTCCACAAATCGGCAATAAGTTCGGCATTTGCTGACTCAGGATCATAACTTGGCAAATTCCGGTAATAATCGGGACGAGGGTCCGGTGCATTGTAGAAACCTAATGCCGTAGAACTGTAGTTATTGTAGTGGAATCCGATACCTGTTTTCAGGTTCGTTACATTGTCAATTTTCCAAGTGTGATTAACCACAACTGTTGGATCATACGAATCAACTACGCGTGAGTTGCGTTTTTTCCCGTTTTGGTATCCCCAGTAAGGATTATAGTAGATATCGCCGGCAAGGTCATACACTTCCTGCGTCACAGCACCCTGTTGTCCGCGCTGTGTTGGCGCACCAAAAGTAGTAAGAGCAAGACTATGGCGCTCATTGAATACTTTTTCTGCACCAAAGAAATATCCCCATGAATTGTAGAAGGTACCATCCCAGGCCCCTTCTTTGGACCAGCGGTAAACCAGCCCCCCTGTGAACGCCCATCCATTCTGCATCAATCCGGTAGAGAAAGTACCCATACCGCGAAGCACATATGCACGGTTTGTTGCAGCGAGGCTAACCGATCCACCCGGAGCGTACTGTGATGCATTTGTCATAATATTCGTAGAGCCTCCTATAGAGCCAAAGCCAAAAGAAGAAGCATCAGAGTAGTATGCAATATCTTTTTGTTTGAACAACGAGTTCATACCACCCAGCATTGAATAGTTAAAACGACCTCTTTCGCCATCGTTGAAAGAGACGCCGTTAATGTATGTTGAAGCGTGTTCGGGACTGTAGCCACGAACATTAAAACGCATGGGGCTGTAGCTAAAACTTGATGTACGAAGATAAACATCATCAGATGCCCCCATTAAGTTTGCAGTAGTATTGGACTGGCTTTCATCTTCGTCGATCTGATTTTCAGAAAAAATAAATACTGCACCATCATCCATGCCAGCATTGATGCGCATTTTGACTTTTATCTCTCCAATATCATTCTTGCCTTTTCTGATCGTTACATTATTATCGAGAGGGAAAATATCAGTAGATTTCACTTCGATCATATCCAGTCCCGGATTGAGCTGATCAAAAAGAAAAACACCGTTACTTCCAGTCATCGTTGATACTTGTCTCTCTTTTAAGAGTACAGCAACTCCCTGAACAGGTTTTCCGGATTCAGCATCGACCACTTTACCCCGTAAAGCTGTATTCTGTGCAAATGCGGAAACACTAAAAAGGGCAAATAGCAACACCCAAAATTTAAGTCTCATAATGAATCTTTTTTAGTTCCAAATTATTATTTTTTTAGTACATATTATATATTTACGAATCATTTACACTGATATTAACGCAACAGATTTGTTGTAACAAACAGAGAATTTTATTTTTTAATACCTTTGCCAGCACTTGACACGAATATTAATTCAACACTTCAGAATATGAATAAAGTCATCATTTGTGCAATTTTTTTATGTTTTAACATTGCACTGTTTGCACAACAAAAAAAATTGGCTGCCTACAGCATTGCTTTCTACAACCTCGAGAATATCTTTGATACAATTCCGGGGGATAACGACCGGGAGTACACTCCAGAGGGTCCAACCAAATGGAATACAATGAAATACCGCAGTAAACTAAAGAATATGTCCTACGCACTAAGTCAGCTTGCACTCGAAAAATGTCCGATCGGACCAGCTGTTATCGGTGTTTCGGAAATTGAAAACCGCTCGGTGCTTGAAGATCTGGTTAAAACGGGTGATTTAGCGAAACGCAACATGCAAATCGTTCATTATGATGGCCCGGACTACCGGGGAGTGGATGTGGCTTTACTCTACAATCCAAAACTCTTTGCATACGAAGGATCTGTATCGCGTACTCTGGTAGACAACTCCGAACCAAACTTTAAAACGCGGGATCAGCTTGTCGTTCGCGGACGTATTGCCGGTGAACTATTCCACGTCATCGTTTGCCACTGGCCTTCGAGAAGAGGAGGCGAGGAACGTTCACGTTCAAAACGTGCGTTGGCAGCAGAACTTACAAAAAACATTGTCGATTCAATCCAACAAGTTGCTCCTGAAAGCAAAATTGTTGTGATGGGTGACCTCAATGACGATCCTTTCAACTACAGTGTGAAAGATGTGCTACAGGCTAAAAAGAAACAGTCAGAAGTAAAATCAGGAGGACTTTACAATCCGTTCTGGAGTATTCTGGACAAGGGTATCGGGACTTTGGCATACAAAGGTCAGTGGAACCTATTTGATCAGATCATTGTTTCAAAAAACCTTTTAGGCAAAGACCGCTCCGATTTGAAATACTGGCAGGCAGAAGTCTTTAACCGTGATTTTTTGAAAAATCAGGAGGGAACCTACAAAGGCTATCCGAAACGTACGCACGCCGGAGGCGTATGGCTGAACGGATATTCAGACCACTTCCCAACCATTATTTATATGTTGAAAGAAGTTAATTAACACTATCATTAAGATATCTATCCTAACCGTTTAACTGACACTTAGAAAGTTAAAGAACATTAGATATCACTATTTTCTCATATCCATATCAAAAAAAGTTGCTTTAATTTTCACAAGCATCTTTCAATTGATTATATTTGCACGACTTTTTAACTATTATAGATATATTGTTATGGTAAGCTACAAAGAATTAGGCTTGGTGAATACCAAGGATCTTTTCAAGAAAGCTATTGAAGGGGGATACGCAATTCCTGCTTTTAACTTCAATAACTTAGAGCAAATGCAAGCTATTGTTTCAGCTGCTGTTGAAACTAAGTCACCTGTGATTCTTCAAGTATCAAGCGGTGCTCGTAAATATGCAAATCAAACTCTTCTTCGCTACCTTGCACAAGGAGCTGTTGAGTATGCTAAAGAATTAGGTACTGAAGTGCCTATCGTTCTTCACCTTGACCACGGTGATACATTCGAATTGTGTAAATCATGTATCGACATGGGATTCTCTTCAGTAATGATCGACGGATCTCACCACTCATACGAAGATAACGTTGCTCTTACTAAGAAAGTAGTAGACTACGCTCACGCTCACGGTGTAACTGTAGAAGGTGAACTTGGTGTATTAGCTGGAGTTGAAGATGACGTTGTTGCTGAACACCACACTTATACTCGTCCTGAAGAAGTTGAAGACTTCGTTAAGAGAACAGGTGTTGATTCACTTGCAATTTCAATCGGAACATCTCACGGTGCAAACAAATTCAAACCTGAGCAATGTACTAAAAATGCTGAAGGTGTTCTTGTACCACCTCCATTGCGTTTCGACATCCTTGAAGAAATTGAAAAATTAATTCCTGGATTCCCAATCGTTCTTCACGGTGCTTCTTCAGTTCCTCAAGATAAAGTTGAGCTAATCAACAAATATGGTGGAGCTATGAAAGATGCTATCGGTATCCCTGAATCAGAACTTCGTCGTGCTGCTTCTTCTGCAGTATGTAAAATCAACATCGACTCTGACGGTCGTTTGGCGATGACTGCTGCTATCCGTGAAGTATTCGCAACTCAACCTGCAGAATTTGACCCACGTAAATACTTAGGTCCTGCTCGTGAATCGTTGAAAGAACTTTACAAAAACAAAATCACTGATGTTCTTGGTTCTGCTAACAGAATCTAATCATCTGAAGATAAAAACAAAAAGGGTGACTCTCTCGGAGTCACCCTTTTTTCTTTATAGCCTCTTTGTTTAACTGAACTGATGCAGTCATACCCAACTGTTCAATATGCAGGATCAGATACTCTTTCCCTACTTTTACAATCTTACCTGATGTATCCTTAAACGGACCAGCTGCAACCATAACCTCTTCATCGAGATCAAATGTAACCTCCCTGGCCTTACTTAACTCTACAAACTCCTGAATAGCCTTTATCTCAGAATCGCGAACCTTTGCCGGTGCTCCATTGTAATAGATAGTTTTCACTACGCCATACACAGATAGCAGATCTCTCAGCTTATGCTCGGGCACATGCACAAATATATAGCTGGAAAACAGAGGCATCTCAACGATCTTCACCCGATCGGACCACACTCTCGGAGTGGCATGTAGGGGCAAATAAGCCTCTACTCCCTGCATTAGTAATCGCTCGTACACTTTCTTTTCAGAACGTGGAGCGGTATAAAGAACAAACCAGGCTGGCTTTCTTTTTAAACATATATCCATAAGTTACTCTCCACATTTATCGATAACAAATTTAGTAAAAAACAGGCTCATTAACCTCTTTATAACAAAAAATATAAGAACATAGGAAAAAATTCATTATCCATTTTCAACAGGTTAATTCAGGAACCATTCGATATAATAAATTGTTTTAAGCATTATAATTAGTAAAAACGCTCAAAAGAAATATTTATGTACACGCTGATATTAGTAAGACATGGCGAAAGCCTATGGAACAAAGAGAACCGATTTACAGGATGGACGGATGTGGATCTTTCCGAAAAAGGAATACTTGAAGCGCATACTGCAGGTCGGAAAATCAAAGAAACAGGATTACCAATTGACGTTATATACACTTCTGTTTTGAAAAGAGCCATAAAAACAGCTTACATAATCGCAGATGAATGCAATACTCTTTGGGTAAAGATGAAGAAACACTGGCGGCTTAACGAAAGACACTACGGAGCTCTTCAGGGATTAAACAAAGCTGAAACGGCTCTTCAATACGGAGAAGAACAAGTAAAACTATGGAGAAGAAGCTACGACATTCTGCCTCCCCTGCTCGACCCGCAGGATAGCCGGTGTGCCAGTAACGAACCTCAGTACAAAGGTTTGGACACTTCAATTATTCCATTCGGGGAATCTCTGGAACTAACGATTAAGCGGGTTCTTCCGTTCTGGGAAGATCATATTGTACCCTCTCTCAAAAAACGTAAGACAGTGCTGGTTGTCGCTCATGGAAATAGCCTTCGTGGACTGATCAAGCACTTAGATCAGGTAAGCAATGAAGAGATTGTCCATCTCGAGATACCAACCGGCAGACCTCTGGTTTACGAATTAGACAAAAATCTCAGACCGATAAAGCATTATTATTTATAAATAGATAGGTATTATTTACACTATTTTCTCCTACTTTTACAGCCTTTTGAAACTATCAATAAATGAAAACGAGAATAGTATCAATAATAACATTATTCACCTTAGCTATAAACTGCTTTGCAAACGTACGAATTGAATCTGCTCAGGATACACTTCATACGGCAGAAAACTATGTCCCGAATCTCCCTAAAAAGAATTTTTGGGCGACTTCGGGCATGGTTGTCGGTACCAACTTCGTGTTTTGGGGATTTTCAAAATACATCACGAAAGAACATTTTGCGGATATCAGTCTGGCAACGATGAAGAAGAATCTGTGCAGTGAATTTGTCTGGGATAACGATGAGCTATCCACCAATCTGATCGGGCATCCTTATCAGGGTGGGCTCTACTTTTCAGCAGCGCGGGCGAATAATTATACTTTTATTGAATCGCTTCCTTTTGCATTCGTGGGGAGTCTTGCCTGGGAATACTTATTTGAAAACGAACCACCATCGATCAATGATATGATTGCCACTCCCTTTGCAGGAGCTGCATTTGGAGAGATTATGCACCGCACCTCTTCACTTATCCTCGATGGATCTGCCACTGGCTTCAACAGAGCCTCCAGAGAGGCTGTATCACTACTTATCAATCCTCCGCGCGGTATACTGCGTTTAATCAACGGAGACGCCTGGAAAAAGGGCAGAAAAGCGGTAGATGAACTTAACTCGGTCCCTTTTGACCTGAGTGCAGGACTTGGGCTTCGTTATCTGGTAGAAACTGGAGAAAGAGCAAACAGAGCATCAATGCTTACCCTGAATCTTAGATTCAAATATAACGATCCTTTTGACCTCGAACGGAATCTCCCATTCGAATACTACAACCTCAATGCCTCCTTAAATCTTGGGGGCAATCAACCCATGCTGGGAGAACTCTCTTTTCAAGGAATACTATTCGGAAAGAATCTGGAATGGAAAAAACAGAATCTACTCATCGGAGCTTTTCAGAACTACAGATATGTAGATATGAACCAGTTTAAGACCAACGAAGGGAATGATCCTTTCCGGATGTCGGAAACAGTATCGGGAGGTGTAGGTGCGATATATCGCGCCGAATTGCCTGCAAAGAAGAGCTATTTTAATGCAGAAGCCTATTTCTCGGGGGTATTGCTGGGAGGAGTCCTTACAGACTATTATAACTTCGGTAAAAGGAACTATAATTTTGGCACGGGATTTAGCTTCTCTGCACTGGCAGAGATCCAACTAAAGCGCTTCAAATGGCTTACTACGGTATACGGTATGAAGTTATACTCTCCGGAAGGTTATGAGAACAAAGATTTTGAAAATATTGATCAGTTACACCTCGATGCGATGGGTGATACAGGCAATAGCTATGTTTCGATATTTAAAAACCAATTGAGCTTCGATATTACCGATTGGCTCTCTGTAGCCATCAACTCTAACTGGTATTTCAGAACGGCAAAATACAAATACCGGCCTTTCTTCTATGATAATATAATGGACTACAATCTTTCACTCAGCTATCAGTTCTGATTGAGCCGGGGTAATAAAAAAGAAAAAGAGGATATCCTTTCGGGTATCCTCTTGTATTTTCTTGACCAAGTATAAATTACTTTTGTCTGCTTTGCATGTGTCTTGAGTAACGGTTCATGAACTTGTCTACACGTCCTGCAGTATCTACCAAAGTTTGTTTACCTGTGTAGAATGGGTGAGAAGTGTTAGAAATATCCAATTTAACCAATGGGTATTCTACGCCATCAATTTCGATTGTTTCTCTTGTATTCGCTGTAGAACGAGAGATGAATACATCACCGTTAGACATATCTTTGAATGCAACTGGACGATAATTCGCCGGATGAAGATCTTTTTTCATATCTGACTTTTACTTTTTAATTTATAATTCCTCGGTCGAGTGATAAATGGCCTGCAAATGTATCTATTTTTCAGGAAACGACAAAAAAAATAAGAGCAAAAGAAAGATATTTACTTTCTTTTGCTCTTTGTATCTATTAGTTACGACTTCCCGTGACAGTTTTTGTATTTCAATCCACTACCACACGGACATAAATCATTTCTTCCGATTTTCTGCTCCGATCGTACCGGCTCGTTACGGTGTTCTTGCTCATGAACTTCCGATCCCTGATGCTCTGTTTTGTATTTGCTATAGTCCTGAGACTGCTCAGGAGCAGCTTCTTGCACTGCTTCCGGTTCGCGAACTGGAATATGTCCTCTCATAAGCACAGAGATGGTTTTACGGTTCATTGTATCCACCATTTTTGAGAACAGACCATACGACTCATGTTTGTAAATCAAAAGCGGATCTTTCTGCTCGTAACTTGCATTCTGAACAGACTGACGTAAATCATCCATTTCACGCAAATGCTCTTTCCATGCTTCATCCAGCATGTGTAGCAAAATCGTTTTGTGGAATGCTTTCACCACTGTTTTAGAGTGTGACTCCGCAGCTTCTTTCAGGTTACATGAAATGTTGTACATTCGTTTGTCATCCGTGATCGGAATAAGAATGTTTTCATACATTGCTCCCTGGTTTTCAAATACCTGCTGGATCACCGGATCTGCAACACTTGCCATACGCTCCGAACGACGTTTAAATGCGCTTAACACATGCTCAAACATGTCATCCACCAGCTTCTGGTGTTTCATACCTTTAAGCTCTTCTGAAGCAAACGGCATATCTACAGAGAATACACGGAAGATTTCAAGTTTCAGTCCTTCGTAGTCTGCCATTTCCAAATGCTCAGTTACGATAGCTTCAACAGCATCATAGATCATATTCAGAATATCCAGACCAATACGCTCACCCATCAATGCGTGACGACGTTTAGCATAAATCACGTTACGCTGAGCATTCATGACATCATCATACTCAAGCAAACGTTTACGGATACCAAAGTTATTTTCTTCTACTTTCTTCTGAGCACGTTCGATCGATTTTGTGATCATACCGTTCTCGATCATTTCTCCTTCTTCATAACCCACAGAGTCCATTACTTTAATGATTCTCTCCGAGCTGAACAGACGCATCAAATCGTCTTCCAGAGAAACGTAGAATACAGAAGATCCCGGATCACCCTGACGTCCTGCACGACCACGCAACTGACGGTCTACACGACGTGAATCGTGACGCTCAGTACCGATAATCGCCAAACCACCTGCAGCTTTTACCTCTGCCGACAATTTAATATCCGTACCACGACCAGCCATATTGGTTGCAATCGTTACCGTTCCCGGCTGACCTGCGTTCTGAACGATCTCAGCCTCTCTCTGATGTAATTTTGCATTCAATACGTTATGCTTGATCTTACGCATTGTCAGTGCTTTGCCTAACAATTCGGAGATCTCTACAGAAGTAGTACCCACCAATACCGGACGGCCTTCTCCTACAAGTTTCTCGATTTCAAGGATAACAGCATTATATTTTTCGCGTTTTGTTTTGAATACGCGATCATTCATATCTTTACGAGCAATCGGACGGTTTGTCGGAATAGTTACCACATCTAATTTGTAGATATCCCAGAACTCACCTGCTTCAGTTTCCGCTGTACCTGTCATACCCGACAACTTATTGTACATACGGAAGTAGTTCTGCAACGTAATTGTAGCAAACGTTTGTGTCGCTGCTTCAACGGTTACGCGTTCCTTTGCCTCAATCGCCTGGTGAAGACCATCCGAATAACGGCGTCCTTCCATGATACGACCAGTTTGCTCATCAACAATCTTCACTTTGTTGTCCATTACTACATACTCGACATCTTTTTCGAATAGTGCGTAAGCTTTCAACAGCTGGTTGATTGTGTGTACACGCTCGCTTTTTACAGAGTAATTTTCCAATAACTCATCTTTTTGAAGCTGGCGTTCCTCGTCTGTTAAGTCAGTACGACCTTCCAGTTCAGACAATAGTCCCGAGATATCTGGTAAAACAAAGAATTTAGGGTCTTCTGAGTTACCTGTCAGGATATCGATACCTTTATCCGTAAGCTCAATACTATTGTGCTTTTCGTCAATCACAAACAACAAATCATCTGTCACTTCGTGCATGCGACGATTGTTCTCTGCAATAAAGATCTCTTCCGTTTTAAGCATAGCCGCTTTCACGCCCTGCTCACTCAGGAATTTGATCAATGGTTTATTTTTCGGGAATCCTTTAAATGAACGGAACAGGATAAAAGCTCCCTCTTCGCGCTCTTTCTCGTTGCTTGAAGCTAACTTTTGTTTTGCTTCAGCCAATAATTTTGTACAAGCCGATTTTTGCTCATTTACCAGTTTTTCCACACGTGGACAGAATTGCTCAAACATTTGCTCTTCTCCTCGTGGTACCGGACCTGAAATAATCAATGGTGTACGGGCATCATCGATCAATACTGAATCGACCTCATCGACAATCGCATAGTTGTGTTTGCGTTGTACCAGATCAGCCGGACTCATCGCCATGTTATCGCGCAGGTAGTCAAAACCGAACTCATTATTTGTACCAAATGTAATATCTGCTTCGTACGCTTTACGACGAGCATCTGAATTTGGCTGGTGTTTATCAATACAGTCTACACTCAAACCATGGAACATATACAATGGCCCCATCCATTCCGAGTCACGTTTTGACAAGTAATCATTCACCGTCACCACGTGAACCCCTCTGCGGGTCAATGCATTCAGGAATACCGGAAGTGTTGCTACCAACGTTTTACCTTCCCCGGTTGCCATCTCTGCAATTTTACCTTTGTGTAGAACCACCCCACCAAACAGCTGACAATCGTAGTGAGTCATATCCCAGTTGATTGTATTACCGCCGGCTTTCCATTGGTTTTTAAAGTATGCTTTATCTCCTTCGATACGAACGAAATCAAATTTTGTTGCCAGTTCACGGTCAAAATCCGAAGCCGTAACCTCGATCTCTTCTGCTTGAGAAAAACGACGTGCTGAATCTCTTACGATAGCGAATACTTCTGGAAGGACCTGTTCAAGAACTTCCTCGTATTTCTCCGTAATTTTCTTCTCAATTTTATCAACATCTTCCCAAATTTTTTCGCGTTCGTCAAGCTCCAGCTCATCGATACCCTTTTTAAGTGCATCAATAGCTTGCTTGTCTTCAGCTACGTAAAGTTGGATACGTTCTTTTATATCTTCAATACGAGCACGAAGTGCATCGTTATCCAAGTTCTGTATTTCTCCGACTAATGCGTTGATCTTGTCAATGTATGGATTAATCTCTTTCAAGTCACGCTGTGACTTTGTTCCAAACAGCTTTGCTAATATCTCTACAAATCCCATACTTTATATAATTTTCTATTTTTCTAATTCAGGTGTTATTTCGCAAATATAATAAAATTGTTAAAAAGACCTCCTAAAGGTATAATATTAATCCTATTTTTTAAGAATCAATTCCTTCAAAGGAGTCTCAGAACAAGAGTTTGGAGCACGGATCCGCAAGAATGAACAAATAGTTGGAGCTATTTTAGTTACTTTTACAGGATAATCTATTTTCTGAGGTACAGTATTCGCACCGATAATAAACATAGGAGCCATCACGGCATTGTTGCGAATCTGCTCGTCTTTTCTATTCGACGAATCATATTTTACAGTCCAGCCCGGCTGAATCTCAAGAAACAGATCCCCCGACAATTTCCGGTGGTATCCATTCCGCATCCTGCGATTCATATCGCTTGCCGTTCCGTGCTGCAGGGTATGTGCTGCCACAACATCCTGCACGCCTGACATCTGCACCAGAAACTCTGCTGCTTTGGTCTGAATGGCTTTCTGATCGATTTGCTTATCTTCGATCAACTTACGGTTCAGGAAGATCTGATTATCGTGATATCCGTCTACCCACTGGCCTTGACCGTAGACAGCCATCAAATACATATTCAGCAATGAGACACATCTTTTCGTATGAAACTCCCCGGAAGGAATACGCATTTTGGAAGGATTGTAATATTCCGACTCAAAATATCCGGTAGAGGCAACCACAATCAAGGCATTATTCAATCCTACCTTCTGATCGATAGCGGTCAGCAAGCTGCCCAATTGCTTATCCAGTCGCACATATGTATCCTGAATCTCCAAAGAGTTATCCGTTACACTTTTCTGATTAAATGAACCTGCATAATAGGTCACATTTATCATATCCGGGTAATTTCTTTGCCCCACCGGTGCATTTTTAATGAGGGTCGACACAAACTGTGTAATCTCCTCATTCACCAGACCGCTATTCTTAAACTGCTTTACATTATCCGTTTTCGTTTTCGGAAATGAATATTTAAATCCAAAATCGCGAGATTGAAAAGGTAAGAATTTATAGAATGACGGTGCATTCAATGGCATCCAGTCTGTTGTTTCTATTTTCGTATTCAACGGAAAAGAAACATTGTATTTTTCGAAGAACGAAGGAGCATCCTTGTAATAGGTGGATGTAGCCCAGCGTCCCGTTGTGTTATCAATCCAGAAAGCCGCATTTGCAGCGTGTCCCGCAGAGAGTATTGATTGCTGGTAGTCCGGAGCAATCGAGTAAACATCAGAAAGATTATCTGTGGCCACCTTCAGTTCGTCTCCGATTGTCGACACAAGAAGTGCACGGGGAGAAACCGTTTCAGGGGAGTAGTTCCCCATATACTCTTTATCGTAAAGAATAGGTGCAGACCCTTTGTGTTTAGAGAATATTTCATCCGAAATCACACCGTGATAAAACGGAGATGTTCCGGTGAAAAGCGTTGCAACTGAATTTGACTTATCCACATTCGGATAATCATAATCCAGATCAAAGCAGACAGTACCTTCTTTCATCAGTTTCTTAAAACCTGTCTCACCGAAAGCCTCATAGAACAGATGCAACAGGTCTGACCGAAGTTGATCCACCGAGATGGTAACAACTAATTTCGGCCTCTCTGGCAACTGTTGAGCAACCAGCTGAACAGCAGAAAGAATAGTTACTATGGATGCGACAAATCTGCGCATATTTGATTTTCGTTTAATTGATTTATATTTTATACTACAAATATCGTGCTAATCTCTACTTCTCACAACAAAATCTTGTGATTTTTATCCACATAGCGGATCGAATCAGCGAAACTACTGCCAAAAAGAGTATTTCCGGAGTATATGTTTGTGACACAAATGGCACTGACAGTAAAAATAAAAATACGAGAACAGCATTCAAATGATGGAATTTCAGCACCAGCTTGCGCCAAGGTGCTATTATTACTAACAATGCATACAGAAGCTGAAGTGGTTCAAACACAAACATCGCTCCATTCGGGAACATTCCGGGATGTGTAGAGACAAGTGCCAGAAAGTAAACAATACAGCCTGCCAGTCCAGACACTCCGAAGAAAAGCACATCCGGCAAAACAGATAGCTTCTTTTTGCGCAACCCTCCAACGATGGTTGAAATCAAAAATATCAGCCCAATAGGATATACCACCCATTGAGGAGCCGGAACAACCGTTTCATCCTCAATCAGCTCCGGATCCTGTCCCAACAGGAGCTCTGAACGATCAACGAGCTTTCTTTGGGTTCCATCCGGCTGAAGAACATAAGCATTATTGAGCGCATTCTTCAGATAGGTAGGTTTAAAAAACTGCTCCCGAAAGGTTACTGGCTGATCAAAGCGACTACCAAAAATAATATTTATCCCCAAACGAAGCCATGGAAAATCCGTTGTTGTTTCCTGAACAATAGCACGTAGTGTTCCACCGGTAGCCGTACTATCATTAAACATCAGCTTTCCGTCCAGATTCTTTTCGAGAATACTTGCCGGACGTGTGGCACAATTATCAAAAACAAAACTATAGCGGTACGTACGGTTCTGAGGTTGTGCATTTTCAAGAAGCGCATCCCACAATTGTTGCTTCTCTACGACTGTCAGATCAAGATGTTGCTCTGTCAGATCGAGATTTCGGGCAATTGCTTCCACATACATATCGGGCATCTTATTGATTCCCAATATATAGTCGGTCTCACCTTTTACAAAGCGCCACACAAAATTAGGGCTCGAAAAGTCGAACAAGCCGTAATTAAAGATATTATCTATCCCTAAACTATCATCTTTGATACGTATTGCCGTATGCCCCCACAAAGCGTAAATCTCTTTTCCGCCTTCTTGTGTCAGAATACTCACCTGCGCCTGAGATGTTAGCCTTGGAGCGGCAAATCCCGATGCAAAAAACAAAAAGAAGACAATCACCGAAAGAAGAATCTGTTTTAATCTCATAGAACTAATACTTTGAACGAATTACTTGTGGGCAAAGATAAGATTTGTATTTGTGTGTTCTGCCATTTCTATCCGGCAAACAGACGAGAAAGGCTAAAAAACAGAAAGAGGTTATTCCTGCATGCGGAACAACCTCTTTCTCCATTTATCATTTACTCACCGATTACCATACGGTATTCAGCTATTGCAATCTTATTCATAAGATTTGCCTGAATCAGACTACTACTTGCCTGAATCCACGACAACTGGGACTGCAATACGTCAAGAATAGTCAGACGACCTTCGCTATAACTGAAGGTATTGATATCCAAACTCTGCTTTGCAATGCTCAGATTTTCTGTTGCTATACGAATAGACTCTGATGACATCTCCACATTCGTAAGTGCATTGCTTAGCTGTTGCGAAATAGCATCCTGCGTTTGCTGTAAAGATAGCTCTTTAATAACTGCATTCGCTTTTGCGGCACGAGTAGAGTAGATACGACTTCCGCCCTGCAGGATCGGAATACGAACACCTGCAAAAATACCCGACTGCCAACCTTCTCCGATCAACATATTCTGATTTCCGTAAGCAGCCTGTGCTCCTACATAAACCTTTGGATTCGTTTTTGATTTTACAAGAGATACGGACTGTTTTGCCAGTTCCACTTGTTTCTCTGCAATCGCATACTCTGGTCTGCTCTCTAAAGCCTGCTCCAGCGTAACCGACTCAGGTACCGCTACGTGAGTAACGATTGGCTCTCCTGCCTCGTTTTCTGCAGTCGGCTCAGCCCCCATCAATATATTCAGGTTTTGATTCGCCAGCAAGTACGATTTTCTCGCATTATTCAATGCCCCTTCGGCTTCTTTCAGACGAGTCTGAACCATTAATAAGTCCGTACGTGCAATCAGACCATCTTCAAAACGCTTATTGATAATATCATATAAGTTTTTTACGATGTTGTTATACTGTTGCATCGTCTCGTACATATCCTTGTTTGCCGAAGCAGTCCAATAAATCATATCCGCCTGATAGAGAATACTATTTACCGTCTGATTCTCTGCTAACACAGCAATATCACGTTCGATCTTCCCTTGTTGATTGGATGCCCACGTATATCCCCCATCCCAGATATTCTGGGTCAGCGTTGCTTTTGCGTTATACATGTTGCGGGGCATTCCAATACTTGAGTAATCCTTCATATTGAAGTTATAATCGCCCTGCAATTCAATCGAAGGAAGAAAGCCTGCGCGCACACTTTTCTGTGAAGCTGTAGCAGCAACTACTCCTTCCTGTGATTTCTTGACATCCTGATTATAATTGAGCACCATTTCCCGGTATGAGTTAAGAGATAACTCTGTCTGAGCATTTACTGCCAGGGTCGAAAACAATAGTGCTGCCGGTAAAATATATTTGAACTTCATAGATTCTGTTTTTAGATGGAAAGCGAAGAGGTAAAATGATATTTTACCTCCCGCTTAATATATTTACTTAATGCGTAATACCATACAGTATGCTACCGGAAGAATAAACAACGTCAATACAGACGCAATTAATAATCCTCCCATGATTGTTGCAGCCATACCACCAAACATTGCATCAAACAACAGTGGAGACATACCCAGGATCGTTGTTCCCGAAGCCATAACTACAGGCACAATTCTCGATTTGGTTGCTGCGACAACTGCATCCAGCGGAGGAAGACCGGCATCCGTTTCGATACCAATCTGATCAACCAGTACAATCGCATTTTTAATATTCATTCCCACCAGTCCTAACAGACCCAGCGTAGCAAAGAAGTCCATACTTTTGCCCATCGTAACCAGACCAAACACAACCCCGATAAAGATCAAAGGTAGCATCAAAAGAATAACGATTGGCTTGCGGTATGTTTTAAAGAGAAGCAAAAGCGTGATAAAGATCAGCATGGCTGTCAACGGCATATTTGCTGCAAGAGCTGCATTTGACTCGTCCTGACTTTCGCGCTCACCGTAGTAACTCATCTTATACCCTTCCGGCACTTTCACTTCTTTCTGTACTTTTTCCCAAAGAGCTGCTTGTGCTGCAATTCCGTTCACACCTCGTCTTGGGTCACATTGAGCCATCATGAGGCGATCACGATTGTAGCGTCTGATCATCCAGTATTTGAAGTCAAATTCAGTACCGTTTGTCACCTGTTCCAGTGGAGTCGTTGTTCCCTTATTTGTAAACACAGGGAAAGTACGCAGGTTATTCAAGGATAGATCTGCTACTTCTTTATCTTTTACCAGGATAGGCATAAAGCGATCACGCTCGCGATATTCACCAACCGGCAAACCATCGGTAGCAATCTTCACAGACTGTGCCAGTGATTGACG
>JBOFXU010000006.1:0-4949 GCA_051654305.1 Bacteroidales bacterium
GTAAATGCCAAAGGTGCCTGGCAGGGAATACGTGCAAAATCATCCCTTCAAAAACTGTTCTTGAAAGAGACCAGCAGTGATCAGGATAGCCGTAATGCAATGCTTCGTACAGAACTGACTACAAACGTTGAAATTGTAAACGAAGAGCAGTTCCTGAACAACGGTATACCGGTAACAAAATATTACAACGTGAATAAAGATGGTACTCTGCCTGCTTCCAAAGAAGCATACGTAGACTTTCCTTTGTTCCGTTTGGGTGAAATCTATCTGAACTATGCAGAGGCTGTACTCAGAGGCGGTCAGGGTGGTGACAGAGCAACAGCTTTGAACTATGTGAATAACCTGCGGAAAAGAGCTTATACAAACAAGGCTTCTGCTCCTATTGGTGACGCTGAACTGACACTGAACTTTATGATCGATGAACGCGGAAGAGAACTATTCTTTGAAGCGCAAAGACGTACAGACTTGGTGCGATTTGGATTGTTTACTACAAATACTTATCTGTGGCCTTGGAAAGGTGGTGCTTCAAAAGGGAAAAGTGTAGAAAGCTATTATAATGTTTTCCCAATTCCGTCAGACGATATCGGATCTAATACGAATCTGACTCAGAACCCGGGATACTAATTAATGATTACTTTTTAAAGCAATGAATGATATTATGAAAAAAATATATTTCTATACTTTACTCTTGGGGATTCTCAACTTTGTAGCCTGCAAAGACACGCAGTCCCCGGTACTGGAGTTACAAAGCGAGGCAACATTTGAGCCATTCACGCAAAATAATTTTGTCTTTAGTGACGAAAATGCATCGGCTCAGTTTCCAAAAATACAGTGGGTGGCTGCCGATTACGGTGTTAGCTCAGTGGTAAACTACAATGTAATTCTGAAAAATGACATCACCGGTAAAACGGTTGAGCTGGGTGAAACAGGAGAAAACTCCCTGAGCTTCACGAATGCAGAGATGAATACAATAATGGCTGGAACAGGAGCATACCCGGGACAGGTATATGACTTCACCATCTCGATGACTTCGAGAGCTTTTAATTTAGGAGCAGATCCTGCATCGAATACGATCAAATTTAAAGCGACTCCTTTTGACCCGAATGCTGTAGCATGGAAATTTGCTTATGTTGCCGTGGGTTATCCGGAGTGGGATTATACAAAAGCGTATTTACTTGGTGATGATGATGGTGATGGTGTTTACAATGGCTATGCTTACTTCGATACAGACAATTCTACATTTGCTGTAATTGACGGTGCAGATGTAACCAATGTATTAGGTGAGAACAAAACTGTTGCTAAAAAAGGATTCTACGAAATTTCTGTAGATGCTGCAGGTGCAATTACTGTAACAACAAATCCATTGAAATGGGGTGTAATTGGTGATGCTACTTCAGGAAGCTGGAATAAAGACACTGAAATGGAATATGATACTGACACTCGTATGTGGACAATCATTACTTCATTGACTGATAACTATTTCAAATTCAGAGCAAACAATGACTGGGGATTCAATTTAGGCGCATTACCTGGAACTAATCCTGGATTAGAAGGTGAACTTGCTGCCGGAGGTGATAATATTAAGGTTGCTAAAACGAGTCCTTACATCATCACTCTGAATCTGACTGAAGCGGGTAAATACTCTTACACCATGGAAGAAACATCGATCGAACAATCGAGTTCAGAAATGGCTCTTCCGGGTAGCTACCAGGGATGGAATCCAGAGGCTGACGATGTCTACAAAATTCTTTCTCCTGCACGCGACTTTATCTATACAGGAGTTTATTTCTTCCCTGCAAATACAGAGTTCAAACTTTGGGATGCGGGAACATGGACAGGTATCGAAGGTCCGATTAACTGGAATCCAACAAACACAGTTGGTACATTTAGTATCAAAAATGGTGGTGGTGACAATATCAAATTAGTGGATGCTGCTTACTATCGTATCGAAGCAAACATGAAAAAACTAAACGGAACGTTTACAAAAACAGGATGGGAAGTAATTGGTAGTGCTACTCCGGGATCATGGGACAAAGGAACTTTGATGACTTACAATCCAACTTCAAAACTTTGGACTGTAACCGTTACATTAGTTGATGGAGAAATGAAATTCAGATGGGATGCATCGTGGACTATCAACCTGGGAGGCTCTTTAGGATCTCTTTCTCAAGATGGACCGAACATCAATGTAACTGCCGGAACGTATGACATTACGCTGAATCCGGATGCAAAATCGGCAACGATGACTAAGAAATAAGAAATAAATCAGATTTATAATCCGGAGAGATAGTGGTTGGCTCTGCTCATGCTGAATTTCACATACAGATGAACAGACCAACTATTTCTCCGGATTATTTTTTTTGTTTTATTCTGACCCTAATTTTTCAAATCAGAACCAGTCTAACATAAAACAGAATATCATGATAAAAAAATTACTCTTCGTATTAGCTCTGTTACCCGGACTACTACCGGCACAGATCGTCACTACTAATCCGGTATTCCCTACATCTTCTGGAGCCATTGAGGTTATTTTCGATGCAAACCAGGGAAACAAAGGAATGATCGGGGCTACAGAATGTTATGCTCACACCGGAGTGATTACGAACAAGAGCACCAGCTCTTCGGACTGGAAATATGCTCCGACCTGGTTAGATAACAGCCCTAAATACAAACTTACGTCCCTTGGTAATAATAAATGGAAACTTCTGATTACGCCTGATATACGGGGATACTATGGGATATTAGACCCAACAGAGAGTGTCAAACAAATGGCGCTCGTTTTCCGCAACGAGAAAGGGACGAAGGAAGGAAAGGATACCGGAGGAAAAGATATATTTGTGAATATCTACCAAACAGGAGTTAATGTAGAGATTAAATCTCCGCAGCATAGATCTGTGGTAACTCCTACCACAACTGTTCCTGTCACTGTTGAAGCTTCAGTCGCGGGTAGCCTGAGTATTTTTCTCAATTCAACAGAATCCGCACCTATTGCCACGGCTAATAATCAAACTTCACTAAGTGTATCCAGACAATTTCCTGCCGGTGATTATAAAATAATTGCACAGCTTACTACGAACGGTGCGACACTAAGAGACACATCCTATATCTGCTCGGCTTCCCCAGCGGTAAGTCAGCAAAGACCAGGCGGACTTCAGGATGGAATCACTTACAACAACGATGGATCGGTGACATTCTCGTTATATGCTCCAAAGAAAAAGAACGTATTTCTGTTGGGCGATTTCAACGACTTCCTTCCTTCCAATAACTACCAGATGAAGTACGAGAGCATAGGTACTCCGGCAAATCAGGAAAACCATTTCTGGATTACGATCCCGGGACTTGATCCGAATAAGGAATACGCTTTTCAGTATTTGGTAGACGGAACTATTCGTGTTGGAGACCCCTATTGCGAAAAGATTCTGGATCCGTGGAATGATAAGTGGATCAATGAAAAATATACGATCTATCCAAACCTGCGTGAGTATCCTGCAACCAAAACAGAGGATATACTCTCCGTATTTCAGATTAACAAACCGGCTTTCCAATGGAGTGCTTCAGATTTCAAAGTGCCTACCCAGGATAATCTGATGATCTATGAATTACTTTTCCGCGACTTCACTGTCGAAGGTTCTGTTCAGGCAGCGATTGACAAACTTGACTACCTGGCTTCTCTGGGTATAAATGCGATTGAGCTGATGCCTGTACAGGAGTTTGACGGAAATGACAGTTGGGGGTATAATCCGAACTTCTATTTTGCGCCGGACAAAGCATACGGTACGGCAAATGATTATAAGGAGTTTATTGATGAGTGTCATAAAAGAGGTATTGCCGTGATTCTGGATGTTGTATTTAATCACTCGTGGGGGCTGAGTCCGATGTGTAAAATGTGGTGGGATGCAACAAACAACAGACCAGCTGCTGATAATCCTTACTACAATCCGGTAGCAACTCACCCTTATAGTGTGGGGAGTGACTTTAACCATAGCGAACCAAAGGTGCGTGATTTTTTCAAGAAGGTGCTTCAGCACTGGATGACTGAGTATAAGATAGACGGTTTCCGTTTCGATCTTTCCAAAGGATTTACTCAGACAAACAGTGGGACAAATGTTAGTTACTGGAGTCAGTACGATGCCAGCCGAATCGGTTATATCAAAGAGTATGTAGACGCAATTAAGGAGACAAATCCTGATGCATATGCAATCATGGAGCACTTTGCGGATGCGACTGAGGAGAATGAGATTGCAAGCTATCAGAATACCTTACTTTGGAACAACGATAACTACAATTTTGGCGAAGCAATGATGGGATGGAGTGGAAACAGTGACCTAAGCTCTATAAAAATCCCGAAACGTATCAGTTATATGGAGAGCCACGACGAAGAACGTCTGACCTACAAAGCTCAGGCTTTTGGGGATGTAGCTATTATGAATAGTCTGGAGAAACGTCTGAAGCAACATGCGACAACGGCTGCCTTTGCTTACCTCTCACCCGGACCACGCATGATGTGGCAGTTTGGAGAAATGGGGTACGATTACAATATTGACTATAACGGCAGAACTGGCAGAAAACCTGTTCGCTGGGACTATCTTGATGATCCAAACCGTAAAACCTTGCATGAATCGTACACGAAGATTCTGAATCTGAGAAAGAAATATCCTCAGGTATTCAATTCTGAAACCTCTTTTAACTGGCAGGTAGCAAGTTCAAACTGGGGCAACGGTAAACGTTTGGAGTACAACCATAAAGATATGGATGTGATTGTTGTGGGTAATTTTATGAGTACAAATATCAATACCATTCCGGACTTTACGAAAACGGGGACTTGGTATGAACTTGTGAGCGAATCAACCCTCACGGTCACCGACATAGCGATGACTGTTCCTTTGGGAGCGAATGAATTCAAAGTGTTTACATCTGCACTGCCTACCAGCCTTGGTCCTGATGCTCAA
>JBOFXU010000007.1:0-3735 GCA_051654305.1 Bacteroidales bacterium
AAGAGATTGCTCCTTCTACGCAAACCACAACTCTTCGATCATTCCAATCTGCAGGTATTGAAAAACTTCGACGATACGACCCCACTTCGTTATGTTCATAAGGAACAGTTGGTGGAGTAGGCTTCTGCATTCCAAATAAAGGAGATACAAATTCATAGTTTTCGTTCACATAAATAGCTGTACCATATCCTTGTCTCTCCCAGTTTCCCGGCACATTTATCTCTGCCCAGTTTTTGACCGAAAATTCAGGTTTATAAAAATCAACTGGTCTATTATCTGGATTCTTAGTCCACTTAAACTTCCATTTCCCATTCAGAGACATATAATAAGAAGACGACTTATAATCTCCTTTGGAGAGCATATCCTCGCTGTCATAGGGTAAAACATACGTATGCGGTGATAATTTATTTAACCCTGTTTTATATTGACTCTGCCATTCGGGAGTGTTTGCCAAAAGGGAAGAATAGGAAAGTAACAGTAAGAAGAACTGAATTAATTGCGATTTGAATTTCATATATTAAGTGATAATCATTAAAATATTAGGTCGATAAAAAATATGGGATTTATACTATATACTCATTAATTTTCGAACTATTTTCCGGTTATAGAATAGCTCTGGATAAAAACCTCATCAAAAGCCATCCTCGAAGGTTGCCCTTCCCGCGGCATACCATCAGGAATAGTTCCGGGTGTCTGAATCTCAAATTTGATAATTCGTGCTTCCACAGGATCTCCCCCCTCTTTCAGGACTAACCTATCTTTCTTTACACAATCGACAAAACGAAGACTTTCCGGAAAAGATATTTTAGACAACGATGTAAAATTAACCCCATCATTAGATATGTACACCGAGACCTCTGCCGGATAGTGAGCCCCCATACCTCCATTAAGAACAGTACTAAGATAAATTTCCGATATCTGAGTAAGTGAGTCCAAAGAGATAGAGAAGGAAATATTTTTATTGTAGACATCCACATATTCTCCGTCTGTAAACTTTTCAGACCCCAAAACTCCATTGACTAACTTAGAAATATCCGTTACTTGACTTTGAATCATAGCACCAGTTGCTAAATTTCTGACTGGGGTCAGCTTAAGAATATCCCCTACAGCAACTCCATCCTTAAAAGTTCGTGCTTGAAAAATAGCACCTTGCGGAATTTCAATTGGTTCATTTGAATATTCATTGGATGCAGAAGTTGGAATTGTTCCGTCCGTAGTGTATAATATATTTACATCAGGACGTATGCAAGACAACCGAACAGATGATTTTAAGCCAACAGTCTGAACATCATGAAATAAATTAAACATAGAATGGGCATAAGAAATATTCTTATAGTCGTACACACGACACATACGATCAATTCTTGTCAAAAAATTAGCCCAATTCCGCGGCTTACTTGCCCAGGATATATCAGCTAAGGCTGCAAGACGAGGGAAAAGCATATACTCTAAGTGCTGGGTGCTCGAGATAAACTCAGTCCACATAGACGCCTGATACCCGAGTACCCGATCTTTGAGATCTGGAGTAAAACCACTCATGGTCATATCATATTCATACACATCCTTCAGTGTATTATTTCCAAAATACGTAAACGGCTCAAACCACTGAGGACCCTGATAACGGATCAAATAAAGTTTTTGGGCAGGAGTCAAAACAACATTATGTCCCTTTTGCGCTGCCTTTAAGGCTGATTTAGCCATACCCCTCCATCCAAAGATTGTTGCCTCTTCTGGAAGTTCACTATCTACTAGTTCATCCCAGCCAATCAACTTCTTTCCTTTACTCTTAAGATATTTATCCATACGCTTAATAAAGTAACTTTGGAGCTCTTCCTCATTTGGAATATTATTATCTTTCATCCTTTGCTGGCAAAGAGGACATTTTTCCCAGTACTCTTTAGATGCTTCATCTCCTCCAATATGAACGTAATCAGAAGGAAAAAGAGTTGCTACCTCATCTATCACATCTTCAAGAAAAGTAAAAACAGAATCATTCCCGGCACAATAAACCGCTGCGGCATTTCGTCCGCCCCCTCCCGGAATAGTTGCTAAAAAGCTATTTACAACAGGACATGCCAAATGTGGATATGCCGCTAACGAAGAATTAGTATGTGCAGGCATCTCAATTTCAGGAATGACCTCAATATTACGCTTAGCAGCATATGCTACAATTTCTCGAACATCCTCCTGAGTATAATAACCTCCGACAGGTGTTGGCTCTCCATACTGCTGATTCGTTCGCAAAGGAAACATAGCCTCTCGACCTGCTCTGTATGCACCAATGGAAGTAAGAAGAGGATACTTCTTTATTTCAATTCGCCATCCATTATCATCAATCAGATGCCAATGAAACTTATTTATCTTGTGTATCGACATATAATCAAGCAAATGAATGATCTCTTTTTTGGGAACAAAAAAACGAGAGACATCAAGCATTAGCCCACGATAACTAAATTGTGGTTGATCATCAATTTCAACACAGGGAACTCTCCACGTAACCTCACTAAATTTCTCCGAAAATATTTCAGAAGGTAAAATCTGCAGAAGACTTTGAACACCATAGAAAAAACCTGCCCTTCCAGCAGATTCAATGATAATCTTTTTTGGAGATACATTTAAATAATACCCTTCATCTGGTAATTTGTCATTCAAAATAAACTCTACACTGTTGGACTTTTGCCTTTTGGTAGTGTATGTCAGATCTATCATTGCACTATTCCTTAAATAATTCACTAAGTCCGAAATAGCATCAAGATAGACCTCCTCTTCTACATATAGTTTAGTTTTAGTATTGAACACAAAACAGCCCTCTCTTTCTACAATTTTAGAAGGCTCGGGTAGTATTGAAATTTGAGACTTGGACTGAAGGATACAAAGAAGAAAAGAAAACAAAAGGAATAAAGTTTTTTTCGTCATAATACAAAATATGATAGCATTACAGTGAAATCACGACAAATGAAAATTACATCACCATTTCTCTACTTTCACTCACATATAAAAAAATAGGAGTTCACTGATATGATTCTTATTACAAGTAGGTAAAATTTATCTAATCTATGAATTATCTCTACAACACCACAAAAGTATCAAATTATCTAAACGCAAAATAAATATAACAGTACAAAATCAATTATTATTAGAATGGACTCCGATGAAGGAAAAGGGTAAAGTTTAGAAATTCCTACGCCACACCTGGCAATTTCTGAACTACGAGTATTTGGAAAAGGAGAAGGAAAGAAACCTGAAGCGTTAAAGGATTTACGCCTCGAGAGACAGAAAGACCGCAGAGATGTACTTATTACATGGAGAAAGCAGGCAAATGCTCAGGGATACAATATTCGCTGGGGAATTGCACCAGACAAGCTATACAGCTCTTGGTTGATCTACGAAGAGGATTCTCTCCTACTTAAAAGTCTGAATGTGGATCAGCAATACTATTTTGCAATCGAATCATTTAATGAGAATGGTTTGAGCCAACTTTCTAGAATCATTCAGGTAAACTAACTTTATTTTTATTTGTAGAAAACGGGATTGCTCCCAAAGCTTAAGGCTAAGGAGCAATCCCGTTTTTATTTTGAATATGTAGATTCCTCTACAATTATAATTCGGATAATATCGTTTTTACTTTTACGATCAATTCCTGAGATGCAAAATCCTGCTTATACTCATCCACCACCACAGTGCCTCCCATAGAAACATTCGGGTTTCGATAAACCATCGGACTCTCTTTCGTCA
>JBOFXU010000008.1:0-1352 GCA_051654305.1 Bacteroidales bacterium
CAGAATCGCACAGAAGGTTATTAAACAGGTCTATAACCTCATAATTATTCAATACTCCGGTGTTTGGACCAGTTTCGTAGATAAATCCATTTTTACACAAACTATTTATCTGACCACCAATTCGATTTTGCTTCTCGACAATAGCCACCTTTATTCCCCGTTTTACTAACTGGAATGCAGTGGTAAGGCCAGAGAGACCAGCACCGATAATGATCACGCTATAATTGGGTTCTGTTTTCATCTGTTAAATGGGTTTTGAAAAATGATTTTGCATGCCCTTCTTCATCAATGGATCAAAGGCAGCAGCAATGTTTCTGGTAAATATCTTTCCTGACTCAGTCGTGTAAATTCCTGTCTCATCAATGGTAACCAGCCCGTCTTCGGCCATCTCAGCCATCATGTCAGTGGTATAACCAAGCAATTGTTGAATCTCACCGACAGAAGTTTGGTACATCGAGGCCAGTTCACTCCATACAAGGCATTCATTGCACATAATCAGTGTGATCGTATCGCGCACCAGCCGTTCCTGAAAGCTTAGCTTATACCCCTTGCGAACGACATCGTAACTTGAGTTCATAGCTTCGATGTATTCCTCAATGTTTTTTGTGTTTTGAGCATAGGCATCTGATAGTTGTGAAATGCCAGATACTCCGAAGGCATACACTTGTCCGGTTGTCCGTTTTGTACAATATCCCTGAAAATTACGATGTAGCTGTTTGTTTTCGTAAGCAATAAACAGTTCATCATTTTCACGTACAAAGTGATCAATACCTACCGGTTTGTACCCTCCTTCTGTAAGAATCTGAGAAAGCGTATCAAATATTTTTTTCTTCTCGTCTTGTCCGGGTAACCCAGCCTCCTCAAGTTTCTTCATGCTTGGGTTAACCCAGGGAACATGTGCATAAGAGAAGGTCACTATACGGTCTGGTTGAAGTTGTAGAGCCTCCTTCATATTTGAAGCAAAACGTTCGGCGGTCTGTTTGGGAAGCCCGTAGATGAAGTCCATATTGATAGCAATACCATATGAGCGAAGAATCTCAATAATTCGTTTCATTGGAACGATAGAAGATCGGCGATGTACTAATTCCAGAACATCATCATGTAAATCCTGGACTCCGATACTGATCCGATTGAACCCTGCCTGGGCTATCTCATGCCAGTTCTCTTCGGTCAGATATCCCGGGTGGCATTCCATTGCAATTTCGGGGTGTTCGATGGTTTCAAACTGCGAAAGAATCAGTTCGTTTATTTCTTTGAGTACAGATGGTGCGATAGCGGAAGGGCTACCACCTCCGTAGTGGATTTGTGAAATTTTGCGCGATTTAGAAAGACGCTTTAGTATAAATTTCAGT
>JBOFXU010000009.1:0-5601 GCA_051654305.1 Bacteroidales bacterium
TATGAACCTGATTTGAAATCAAGTACTTCACCTTCTGGTAATTTAACTACGAATTCTTTGATAAATGTAGCCACGTTGTGATTAGATACCACTTCGCACTCCCACTCTTTCACACCAAATACCTCTTCAGGTACCTGAACCTGCATTTCGCTTTTTACTTTTGTCTGACAAGCCAGACGCCAGTTATCAGCAATTTGCTTACGTGAAAAGAATCCAACCTCTGTAGGAAGAATTTCACCTCCTCCTTCAGGAACCTGACAGCGGCACTGACCACAGCTACCACCACCACCACATGCAGAAGAAAGGAAAATTCCATTACCCTGAAGTGTATTTAACAGAGTTCCGCCCATTTCTGTTTCGAACTCTTTCTCTCCGTTTACAACAATCTTAACATTGCCTTCCGGAGTAAGCTTTTTCTTTGCGAATAAAAGCATTGCAACTAATAGAAGAACTACTAGCAGGAAAATTCCAACCGCAGCTGCAATGGTCAATCCATCAATTGATAATAATACCATAATTACGTTTCGTTATTCTATTGATTACAATTTAATACCTAAGAAACTCATGAAGGCAATACCCATCAAACCAGTTACGATGAAAGTGATACCTAATCCTTTCAACGGAGCAGGGATGTCAGAGTATGTCAATTTTTCACGAATAGCAGCAATACCAACGATTGCAAGCAACCAACCGATACCTGAACCTACACCATAAGCTGTAGCCTGGATAATGCTTGGAAATGCTTTCTCCTGCATAAACAATGAACCTCCAAGAATCGCACAGTTTACTGCAATCAGAGGAAGGAAGATACCCAGTGAAGCATAAAGAGCCGGTGCGAATTTCTCTACCACCATCTCTACTAATTGTACCATAGATGCGATTACGGCAATAAACATGATAAAGCTAAGGAAGCTTAAGTCTACTGTTGCGAAATCAGCACCCAACCAGCTTAATGCACCTGATTTCAAGACATATGTCTCAAGCAGGTAGTTCACCGGTAATGTAATAGCTAAAACGAAAGTTACTGCAAGTCCAAGACCCAGAGCTGTTTTAACATTCTTAGATACAGCCAGGTAAGAACACATACCCAAGAAGTATGCGAACACCATGTTGTCTATAAAAATAGACTTAATAAATATATTCAATGTTTCCATTATCATTCAATTTATTGTGTTACACATTACTTCTCCTGAAGTTCTTTATTTTTAGATCTCTGGAACCAGATGATACAACCTACAGTGATCAATGCCATTGGAGGAAGAATCATCAGACCATTGTTTTGGTAACCCATGTCATACAAGAACTGTGGGACAACCTGAATACCGAACAATGTTCCTGAACCAAGCAACTCTCTGAAGAAAGCAACAACAAGAAGGATAATACTGTAACCAATACCATTACCTACACCATCAAGGAAAGATTCCCATGGTCCGTTACCCAAAGCAAATGCTTCAAGACGACCCATCAGGATACAGTTTGTAATGATCAGACCCACGAATACAGAAAGCTGTTTACTTACATCGTAAGCATATGCTTTCAATACCTGGTCTACGATAATTACCAATGCAGCTACTACTACTAACTGAACGATGATACGGATACGGTTAGGAATAGTATTTCTCAAAAGCGAAATAATTACGTTCGCGAACGCCACTACGGCTGTAACAGAGATAGACATTACTAAAGCTGGCTCTAACTTTGCTGTAACGGCAAGTGCCGAACAAATCCCCAGTACCTGAACGATAACCGGGTTGTTTTTAGAAAGAGGGCCTAATAAAATCTCTTTATTCTTTTTCGAAAATAAACTCATGACTTTACTTATTATTTATTTGTTAGAAAAGCAGAGTAAGGTTTTAATGAGCCCTTAAGCATCGCATCAACACCTTTACTTGTAATCGTACCACCTGAAATCGCATCAACCTGCTCAGCTCCGTCAAGTGCAACCTGCCCTACTTTCTCTACAGCTACTGATTTAAACTCGCCATCAATAAATAGATGTTTTCCTTTAAACTGGTTTGTAAAGAAATCTTTTTCGATCTCAGCTCCAAGACCCGGAGTTTCACCTTTGTGGCTGAAGAATGCACCGAAAATAGTGTTTTTATCTTCTTCCAATGCAACATATCCCCAGATCGGTCCCCAAAGACCTGCACCACGAACAGGAAGGATGTATTTCGTAGCTCCGTCAATGTTTGCTACATAAACTGGCAAACTACGTTCCTCGTCCGCTTTTTTAACCTCTTCTTCAACGTTCACACTAAATGCTTCACCTGAAAGAACTTCTCCTTTTGAATTAATAACAAAAGATTTGGTTATATATTTTGAGTACAATTCAGCCGCGTTTTTAGCATCAGCTACAACATTAGCCGACTTAAGAATCTGTACTTGTTTATCAACTGCAACGTTTTCAGCTTGCTTTTCCTTCAAACTTAAAGCTGTGAAAGCCAAAACCGCTGCTACTACGATCACCATGATGGTTGCGTAGATTACTGTATAAGCATTACTTTGTCTGTTCATATCTTTAAATTTAAGCTTTAGTTACTTTAGCACGTTTCAAACGCTTTTTGATATTTGAATCTACTACAACGTAGTCGATTGTTGGTGCAAACACATTCATAAACAGAATTGCAAGCATCACACCTTCCGGATAACCAGGGTTAACCACACGTACCAACATCGCAATTACACCTACAAGGAATCCGTAGATGAATTTACCTGTTTCTGTACGCGAAGAAGTTACAGGGTCAGTAGCCATAAATACAGCACCGAAAGCAAAACCTCCAAGACATAGGTGATCAATTACTGATGTTTCCAAAGCAGCGTTACCACCGAAGAAGTTGAATACCGCAACCATAAACGCTCCCCCTACGAATGTAGAGATCATTGTTTTCCAGCTTGCAATACCAGAGATCAACAAAATAACTGCCCCCATAAGGATAGCCAATGTTGAAGTCTCACCGATTGACCCAGGGATCAAACCAACGAAGTATTCGAATGTTCCGATTGGATTACCAAGAATATCTACTACCGGAGCAGCTGCATCAACAGCTGTTGAGATCTGACCCAGTGGAGTAGCACCTGAATAACCGTCAACGATTGTTCCTGCTCCAAGACCGAAAGTATCTCCTGTACGTACGAATACTTTATCTCCTGACATCATGCTTGGGTAAGCAAAGAACAAGAATGCACGTGTAATCAATGCCACGTTAAAGATGTTCATACCTGTACCACCGAAGATCTCTTTCGCGAAAACTACTGCAAAAGCTGTTGCTACTGCAATCATCCATAGCGGAGTATCAATCGGCACAATCATTGGAATCAACATACCAGAAACAAGGAAACCTTCCTGAATCTCGTGTTTTTTCCACTGTGCAACGACAAATTCAATTCCCAATCCTACACCGTAAGACACAACGATCTTAGGAAGAACTGCAAGGAAACCAAATAAAAATACGTTGAAGAAACTTGTTGCATCTAACTGACCAATGGCCATGTAATGCTGATAACCCACATTGTACATACCAAATAGAAGTGCTGGTAGTAATGCTAAGATCACTACTGACATGGTACGCTTTGAGTCGATACTGTCGTGAATATGAACCCCCGTTTTTGAAGTTGAATTCGGTGTAAACAAGAATGTTTCGAATCCATCAAAAACAGAATGGAACATTGACAGTTTCCCACCTTCCTCAAAGTTGGGCTTAATCTTATCGATATAATTTCGTAAGGCTTTCAATGTCTTATAATTTAAACTGTTATTAATTCATTTCTTTTCTCAGCTGATCCAGACCTGTGCGGATGATGTGTTGAAGTTCAAGTTTTGAAGTATCAACAAATTCACATAGCGCAAAGTCTTCCGGAGCAACTTCATAAATACCCAGATTTTCCATCTTGTCGATATCAAATGCCAAAACAGCTTTGATCAAGAATTCCGGAAGGATATCCATAGGAAGAACACGGTCATACTCATTAGACATAATGATTGCACGACGTCCACCTTGTAAACGAGCATCGATACGATACTCTTTATTCGCACCAAACAACCAGGTAAAGAACGAGCGGTTTACGCTGTACTTACCAAATCCTGGCAATGCCCAACCGAACATCTCATGTACGTCATCACCTTCAGGTATGATAGTGATTTGCTGTGCATACGCTGAAACGAAGCCATTAGCAGCTACTTTCTTACCTGTAAGCACATTTCCAGAGATATATCGCAAACTGATATTTCCTTTTTTTACTTTATCCGCAACTACCGATGAGATTTCAGCTCCGATGATTGCTTTTGTATATACTGCTTTCGCAACTTCCGATCCGGCAACAGGCATCAGACGAGTAAAGTCAACTTTACCCTGAGCAAGAGCACGACCGATAAGGATAAGATCAAATCCGTTCAACGTCCAAACAACCTCTCCTTTATTTACCGGAGCTGTGTTTGCAATCTGAACCCCTACATTACCTGCAGGGTGAGGACCTTCTACGGTTAGAATCTCTACACCTTTCATCGATGCAAGCTTGCTTCCTGAACGTACACCCAGGTAAACTTTACCATTCGTAAGTTTCTTCAATGCATCTAATCCCAACTGAAAATTAGCTTCTTCGCCGTTAATAACGAATTCCATGTTTGGAGCTAATGGCGCTGAATCAAATCCGGTAACAAAAATGTCACGAGGAGCATCTGCAGGGTTTGCAATAACATCATACGGACGCTGTTTTACGAATGCCCAAAGACCCATTTGCAACATTGCAGCTTTGATTTCGTCTGCTTTCATCGAAGAGATGTTCTTTTTACCGAAATCAACGTACTCAATTTGAGCATCCGCTTTGATACGGATATCCAAAATCTTACGACGTTCACCGCGGTTTACTTCAATAACCTCCCCGCTTACAGGCGATACGAACTGAATTTCAGGACTGTTCTTGTCCACTAATAAAGGAGTACCTGCAAGTACTCGATCTCCAGGCTTAGCAATAAGTTTCGGAACAATGCCGTGGTAGTCATCCGGACAGATAGAATAAATCTCTGATCTGTTTCCGGCAACCACTTGTTCAGCAGCATGACCTTCCAGCTTTATATCCAAGCCTTTTTTAATCTTAATCATATTTGCCATATAGTTAGATGATAGAATTTTTCAAAATCCGCGCAAATGTAAGATTTTTTAGCCGAAGAGAAAGAGTGTATTTCTCAAAACTTTCGACCGTTCACTGATTTTTTTACTAAGGGATGTCACATATTCAAAAAAGAAATGGATTTTGGCATCAAAACACAAATTTTAACCCGCAATTTGATACGAAAATGAAAGACAGGTATAAATGACTTAATATTCATTCAGACCTGCCTTTTCTCTTCACAAGCAATATAAAAATGCAATTGCACTGCGATTACATGGGCTATACCACTAAATATACTCCCATTCCCAAGACCAGTAAAAAGTAAGCTATACTTACAAATACCATGGGATCATTTAGATTCTCTTTTATATCTTTTCCTGTTCTCATAAAATTAAAGGCTTTTAATTTTTCATATCATTAAGGCTATTGACTGATATTTAATTTATTTATTTTTACTAATATCGTGTTGATTTTGTAAATATAATAAACATA
>JBOFXU010000010.1:0-2775 GCA_051654305.1 Bacteroidales bacterium
GGCTTTTTCGGAAGTAATAATTAGCAGCTTCGCGTACACCATACGTCCCTGGTCCCCATTCTATGATATTCAGATATACGTCAAACATGCGCTGTTTGGATGTTATTGCATTGGATTCGATCATCCATACAATCATTGCTTCTTCGAGTTTTCGTGCAATATTTTTATTCCGGTCCAGAAAGACGTTCTTGACAATCTGCATAGAGATAGTACTACCTCCCCGGGCAAATTTTCGCACTTTGACATCATGGATCAGAGCCTCCCGTATTGCATCTATGCGAAATCCTTTGTGGTAGAAAAACTGACCATCTTCGGATTGAAGAATAGCGTTTATCAACAGCGGAGATACTTGCGAAGCAGGAGTGAAGTTGCTATTCTCCGGTCCAACGATAAAGCTGCGCAAAGGCTTCCCATTTTCAAATGCTGTATAGAGAAAGGATCCGTTCATTTTGGACAGATTTCCGGGATCAAGTACGCGAAAGTTCTTTTTTGTAATGTCCGATTCCAGTTTAAGAGAATCCGGATTTGCCAGATCCAGATCAAACAGGAAATGATAATCCACTTCGCCTTCTGCTTTTACTGTTTTGATCGGACCAAAGAGACCTTCGGGTAAAGCCCGGATGAATGCTGCGGCAGCAATGTTCTTTTCGTTAAGTAGCGCGCGAACTCTCCAGGTTTCATTTTTCTCTAACGTGATTTCGGGGTGAAACTGTACCTGATCAATTTGAAAACAGGACTTAGGGTCAATGTGTATCTTGTTACTCGTAAGATCTATCAGCATATTTGTCTTTAATTGAGGTACACATATAGTTGTGTCAGCAAGCCGGGGTTGGAGAATGGATAGATTCTTCAATTTTAACGCCAGGTCAATGACAGAATGATCTTTGTTTAGTTCGGGGAAATTGAGCTCAAAATTCATTGCCGACCATTGAATGTTAGCATCATATTTAGCTCTTATGAATGGAACAAAGACTTGTTGAGTTGAGTCTTTGTTTATTATCATTCCGCTTATAAACCGGTTCTTCTTATTCATTTCTCCAGTAATGAACAGATGTTGAGCTGCAGAGTCATTCGAAGTGGATATAACAGAATGAATCACTCCATTGTGAATAGTTGCAGATGCGATGTTAATATTCATCGTCTGATTGTAGTAACTATAATTGATGTCAAACTTATCGAGTTTTAGTTGCTCAGGGATCAGGTTAAAGAGTATGCTCCCGAGATTATTTGCTTTTTCAGAGAAGCCAGATTCTTTATCGGTTTGTTCGATGGAAGAAACAGATGAAAGACTATCTGAAAATAAAGTAGTATAGTTGCAGGATACAGAATCTTTATGCAGATATACGCTACTGTTTGAAATAGATATATGACGAACATCAATCTCTTTTCTCAGGAGCTTCCATGCAGAAAGTTCTATGTTAATATTTTTGGTCTGGAATAGAGTGTCTTTATTCGGTGTGATCAGTGAAAGATCAGAGAATTGTATGCCGTTCAAACCTTCAATAGCCACCTCCTTAAATGACAAAGCCATACCTTTATATGTCATCTGACGTATTTGTTTCTCAATAAAGTTATGCGCAAAGCTGCGAATAATGAAATATCCGGCAAGAAAAACAGACGTAAGTAAAAAAAGAATATAGTGCTTTTTTTTAAGCTTCATAATGATCCGCATTTCGTGAATAAAGAGGGTAAAAAACAGTGCATGAAAGAATTAATGGCAGAAATACTGATTAAACTATCAATGCTTTCTTTTACTAAACAAAACAGAATCAATATGGTTTAGCTTATTCCAGGCACTACGGAAATGCCTCGAGGTTGACGAATGAGTGTATTTGTTTTATTTTCAAATGTTTGATTAGATTTATTGAAAGTCGTGATATATGAGCCTTTAATTATCTGTAGTGTTAATAACTGTAATACGTAACGGGCGCATTTAGGAATAGTAAAGAAGTTTACTTCGTCTCTTTTTTGGTGTAGAATCAACTTGGAGTGGAATATTATTCCTATTTTACAAATTGCAGGTTGCTAATGTGGTGAAAGATAGATTGGTATGTTAAATACTAAAATATTAAAAATATAGGTGAACGATTGTAGTATAAGAGATGTTTACATATGGAGGTTTATCTTTTTATTTATAAGTATAATATTATTAACATTTTTCGCATGAGACATTATTTCTTTAAATATTTATCCATGATCTTGCTGGCAGGATGTATATTCCTGTTTGCTACATGCGCTTCTGATGGACAGGATGGACTTCCTGTATCCAGAACAGTGCTTGTATATGTGTCGGCGGATAATTCTCTTTCGGATTATGTGGAGACAAACTTTGAACAGATTCAGAAAGGGTACGGATATGTGAATGGAGCAGCGACAAATTTACTTGTCTATATGGATGTAAAAAATGAAGATCCACGTCTGTATCATATTTATAAAAAGTCGGGAAAGGTAAAGAAGCGCGTCCTTCGTACTTATCCCGAACAGGATTCTTCTTCATCTGAAGCAATGGCTAATGTATTCAGGGAAGCATATGACCGGTACCCGGCTTCCAGTTATGGAATGGTATTGGCTTTTCACGGAGCAGGATGGTTGCCTGAAAATAACTATCTGAATTCAGCTAAAGTGAATCGTGATAAAATTCCAACGCGTAGTGAGCAAAAAGGTAAGGAGATGCATCTGGATATAAAAGCGATATCTAAAGCATTAGATAGTACACCTTATCTTGACTTTATTGTATTTGATGCTTGTTTAATGGCAAGTGCTGAGGTTGCCTAT
>JBOFXU010000011.1:0-2838 GCA_051654305.1 Bacteroidales bacterium
CAAAATATTTGCATAAAAATCATCGAGCCAAAACATAAAATATCTATATCAGTACTAAAAAAACTCACATCACTTTCAATATAGTACAATATATCGTATTTTTGCTGCGATAAATATAATCTATCGAAAACAACTTAGATGAATTATTCTTTCCGTTTCACCGATAACGATAATATAATAAGAAACTTTTTCTTTTTACTGAGTGTTACTTCTGAATAAACAACAGTTTTAAAGCGTTTCTTAAAAATTACAACATACTAAACATATGAAATCAAAACTACACCTTATTAGTGCTTTAATTGCATTAATAATATTTACATCATGTGGTGCCCACAAAAAAATTGGGTATCTTATGAATGTTGACACTTTAGCATCAGAGGAGCTTGATGCTAACGCGAGCAACAAGGACATGAAGTTTATGCCGGGCGACCTGTTAACTATTGTAGTAAGCACGACTGACCCTAATGCATCAAAAGTATTTAATATCGTCTTACCTCGACGATCAAGAGGACATGAGGAAACAACAATCACCGGACAGGAAGCGCTTCAGACCTACCTTGTAGATAAAGAGGGCATGATCGATTTCCCTGTTATTGGGCGCATTCAGGTAGGTGGTAAAACTAAAAGCGAAATAGAAGCAACAGTAAAGAATCACATTTACCCGAAATACATTACCGAAAATCCTATTATTACTATCCGACTTACGAACTTTAAAGTTTCTGTGATGGGTGAGGTAGCGAGACCTAATGTATATACAATGGAGAATGAACGCGCAAATATTCTTGAGGCTATTACAATGGCCGGCGATCTTACGATTTACGGGAAGCGTGAAAATGTTCTTCTTATTCGTCAGGATGCAGAAGGAACGAAAAAAGCAATAAGAATTAACCTTCAGGACAAAAACTTACTACTTTCTGACTATTATCAGCTTCAGCAAAACGATGTAATTTATGTGGAGCCGAACAAATCGAAAGGAAATACCAGCCGTATCACTCAAAATGAGACGATATGGTTTTCAATATTAGGAACTCTGATGAGCGTGGCGACACTTCTTATCACTGTACTAAAGTAATCTTTTAAACTATTTCAATTAAAATCATCAAAACAATGATAGAGAGAAATCAAGGAGGATTTAACGAGACCCATATCGTCGAAGAAGAAGAGATTAATCTGGTAGATATTTTCATGAAATACCTACACTTCTGGAAGTGGTTTGTCCTTTCTGCAATTATATTCATAGCACTTGGATTTATTTATTTAAAAACACAAAATAAAATTTATCAAGTAGACGCATCTATCCTTTTAAATGATGAAAAAGGAAAAGGTCGTCCGGATATGGCAGCGTTGCAGGGATTAGGTGTTTTTTCTGGAGCCGGGGCAAATGTTGAAAATGAGATCGAAGTAATGAGATCGAAAGATCTTATGCTGAATATTGTCAAAGACCTAAAACTGTACACATCAATACGGGAATCTAAAGGGTTAAAAAGAATCAACCTTTATAAGCAATCCCCTGTTGATGTAATTGTTCCTCAAGAGCTATTGGACCGATTAAGAAGTTCAATAAACCTTACTATTACAAGATCTGACAACAAATACACAATTAATGGAAATATGGGAGATGAGAAGTTTAGTCACTCTTTCGACAACCTTCCGTTTGACCTTATGCTTCCGTTTGGCAAGCTTTCATTGATTCCTTCCACATTCAACGAAGGTTCAGAATGGGAAAGCCTTGACATTACTATTAAGAAACCTATGCAGGTTGCCTCTGATTTAACTAAAGAAGTAAGCTTCCAGTTGGCTCAAAAAAACGGCTCAGTTGTTCGTATCTCAATGAGAAATGACAACATTCTGCAAGGTGAAGATATTCTGAATAAAGTTGTGGAACACTACAACAAAGAAACAATGTTTGCTAAAAACGAAACGGCAATAAGTACGGAGCGTTTTATCAACGATCGTTTAACGTCTTTACAAAAAGAACTTACAACGGTAGAAAAAAATGTTGAGGGGTATAAAAAAAGCAATAAACTAACAAACATTGAAGCTGAATCCGGATTATTCATTGAGCAAACGGGTGAAGTTGATAAGCAACGTGCAGATATTGAGACTCAGCAAAATGTATTGACATATATTGATGAGTTTGTAAATAAAAAAGAAAACCGCTATCGTATTGTTCCTAATATAGGAATCAACGATCCGGGACTTTTGAAGGTCATCGACGAATATAACAAGCTCCTATTAGTTAGAGAGAGAACTCTGCGTACGACATCTGAAGACAACCCTACAGTGATCACTCTTAACAGTGATATCAATTCTATGCGTGCAAGTATCCTTGGGGGGATTGATGTGGTTAGTCGCTCTTTGAGTATTACGAAAAAAGAGATCCTTAAAAAGGAAAGTCAAATTTCAGGACGTATCAAAGAAGTTCCGCGTCAGGAGAGAGAGTTAATGGAAATTTCTCGTCAACAGAAAATTAAAGAAGGTCTTTACATGTTCTTGCTTGAGAAAAGAGAAGAAAACTCTTTGAGTATGACGATGACTGTACCTATGGCACGGTTGATTGAAAAACCATACTGTGATGGTCTACCTGTTGCGCCTCGTTCGTTGGTGGTACTTATGGCTTCTTTCATATTAGGTCTAATTGTTCCTGTTGTAGTTATCTTCGTAAAAACATTATTAAATGTAACTATTGATGACAGACAAGACTTAGAAACATTGACGAATCTACCTATCCTTGGGGAGCTCTGCCACGAGAATATGCCCACAAATTCAGTTGTTGTTAAGGAGAACAGTACAACTTTATCGAACGAACTTTTCCGTAGTATCAGAAACAACTTGCAA
>JBOFXU010000012.1:0-1632 GCA_051654305.1 Bacteroidales bacterium
TGTTTTGAAAAGAGACGGGAGAGAAGTCGCTTTCTTTCCTGAAAAAATTATCGAAGCAATTTTAAAAGCGATGTCCCACACCGAAAACGGTCAGGATATCACTCTGGCTACCCAGATCGCCCATAAAATTGCTGAAAAAGGAAATCGTACCATGAGCGTAGAGTCTATACAGGATGCAGTAGAAATGGAGCTGATGAAAAGCCGCCGCAAAGACGTGGCAAAGCTCTATATTTCTTACCGCAACAAACGAAGTGTAGCTCGACAGGCAAAAACACGTGACATTTTTTTAGAAATCATTGAAGCGAAATCCAATGACATCACCCGCGAAAACGCCAACATGAATGCAGATACTCCTGCCGGCATGATGATGAAATTCGCCAGCGAAACGACAAAACCTTTCGTGGACGATTATCTTCTGCCCGAAGATATTCTGCAGGTGGTGCGTCAGGGTTACCTTCACATACATGATAAGGATTACTATCCGACGAAAAGTCTTACTTGCGTCCAGCATCCTCTTGACCGCATTCTTAGCAACGGATTCGTTGCAGGGCATGGAGAGTCAAGACCGGCGAAACGTATCGAGACGGCAAGTATTCAGGGGTGTATCTCCCTCGAAACGGCTCAGAACGAAATGCATGGTGGACAGGCTATTCCGGCCATCGATTTCTACTATGCTCCTTTTGTGCGCACCAGCTACATCGAAGAGGTAAAAGTGCTTGAAAGCCTTACGGGAGAAGATCTTTCTTCTCTTTATCATGCCGAAATAGATGACTTCGTTTCTCGTGAAGTGGCTACGCTTACAGGTCTTGAGCGCTACAAACAACACGCTATCAATCGTACGGTGAGCCGCGTGCATCAGGCAATGGAGGCATTCATCCACAATATGAATACGATCCACAGCCGTGGTGGGAACCAGGTGGTATTCAGCTCTATCAACTACGGAACTGATACCTCTGCCGAAGGACGTTGTATCATCCGCGAGTTGCTCCATTCTACGTACCGTGGTGTGGGTAACGAAGCGACAGCCATCTTCCCGATTCAGATCTGGAAGAAAAAACGTGGTGTTAACTTCCAGCCGGCAGACCGCAATTACGACCTGTATCAACTTGCTTGTAAAGTGTCTGCACGCCGTTTCTTCCCGAACTTTCTGAATCTCGATGCCACATTCAATCAGCACGAGAAATGGGATGCTAACGATCCGAAACGTTATACCTACGAGGTGGCAACCATGGGATGTCGTACACGTGTGTATGAAAACCGTTTCGGTGAGAAAACGTCTGTCGGACGTGGAAATATCTCTTTCTCGACCATCAATATTGTTGGACTTGCTCTGGAGTGTCGTGAGATCAGCGACGAGAACGAACGTATTGCAGCTTTCTTCTCGAAACTCGATCATGTGCTCGATTTGGCAGCCAAACAACTTCATATGCGTTTTGAATTCCAGAAAACAGCCCTTGCCAAACAGTTTCCGCTGTTGATGAGCCTGCTGTGGAACGGATCCGAAAAGCTCAAACCAAACGACACCATCGAACCTGTGATCAATCAGGGAACACTCGGCGTCGGGTTTATCGGTCTGGCAGAGTGTCTGGTTGCTCTTCGTGGCAAACACCATGGCGAAGATACTACCTCTCA
>JBOFXU010000013.1:0-2104 GCA_051654305.1 Bacteroidales bacterium
TCTTAGAGCGACTTAGTCCATCCTTTCGTCCAGTCGTTGTCTGCTGAAACAGCCCCTTTATAGGTCGTTTTCACAAAATAGTTATCCACGGTAGACATATCTTTCCCTCCGGCTACAACACCCACATATCCGTTAGTAAGGGCGATCGTTGCATTTTCAGCATTTCCGTTAGCCGAAGCCAATCCTTCTACTCCTGACTTAAATATAGTCGATACGAGTGTGTGTTCGATGGCAGAAAGCCCATTTCCAAAGCTATTCTCTGTCTCAGCCGTTTCTGTCGTCACTGCTTCAGGTTTCCCCGTAATCAGTGTATTATACATCTTCACGTAGGTGCCGGCTCTGAAACGTGCTCCACGCTTTGATGCCGTTGAATTGTTCCCCACAAGTGTCAGATTCGATAGCGTAGGCGAGGATATTGGCTGAAGCAGTACATTGGTCGAACGGTTATCTGCTTCAATCAGGCAGTCTCCTTCGTCGTTCAGTTGTTGTGCTACCCAGAACTGGCCTTTCCCTACCCATCCGTCTGTCCAGTCAAAAGAGTCATCTCCCGAACCGCTCGACACCAGGTAGCGACCATTTACTGTCCCTCCGAACCATTCAAAGCCATCATCAGCTCCTTTGTATGCTTGCAGATACTCCACCTGAGTACCATTCCCTACTCCATAAAAGGTAAATCCGTTGGACTCCTTCTCTTCAGAGAAAGCATATCCCGTGTACTCCAGGCGGATATAGCGCAACACCCCTGAGTTATCGTTTGCAACATCGCCGCCGAACGACGCATCTCCGATTTCTGATTTCCCCGAACCTCCTTCGAGGTTGATCGGTGCTTTACCGCAGATATGAATTCCGCCCCATGCTCCTGCTTCTTTGTTGTCCGAAGTCATCACAATCGGCTTCGTTGCTGTTCCCTGAGCATCGATCATACCTCCCTGTTCCACCAATATATAATCTACATCGCCATCATCTTCCGAAAGTACCGTTACTCCTTCGTTGATTTTAAGCATGCCTCCTTTTTTTACATGGTATCCCCCTTTCAGGACATATACTTCTCCTGATTTAAGTTCTTTTGTCCCGGTAAGTTCTCCTTGAAGCACATACTCATCTGCATCTTCATCCATTGGTTTCGATGCATCTTCCGAGCAGCTGCTTAGTGTGAGTGAAGCCAATAACATCAGTAACGCTCCCGATCCCCAGGTCATAAAATTCTTTTTCATCTTTGTAAGTAATTGAATTGTTGAATTGTAAATTGTTATCTCTTATTTAATTAGAAGTTATAGTTGAATCCCAGTGAGAACGAAGCACCGCGCTTCTCTTTCTCTACCAGTACGTTTTTTCCTGTATCGGCAATCTCCTGCTTAAACTGGCTTGCCTGATTCAGTATATTTTTTGCCGAAAACTTAAACTGCATTTTCGGATTTAGTCTCAGTACCGCATTCAAATCCAGTGCATGAAAAGCTTCCTCCACCACATTTCCTACTCCGTTGATCCCTACCGAAGAGATACGTGGACCACGCAGATTGTACACCAGTGCCAGCGACAGATCCTTGTCGCCCTTACGAATCGGGCTCCAGTTCAAGTCTGCATTGATCAGATAAGGCGATGCCCCCTGTAATGCACGATTCTTGTCCGTATAGATTCCCCCTTCCGGCAATACAATCTTCGTGTAGATGTACGACGCATTCAGTCCGAAACGCAGTTGATCAAGAATGTTTTTGCGGTATTCTGCTTCCACTCCGGCCACTTGTCCCCGGTCTACATTACGAAACGTATTTATCGCAGCTCCGGCATACTCCTGTACCCGCTCAATTGGCGAATCCAGAAACTTATAGTATCCCGAGAGGGAAATCAGCTCACCGGCTGCCGGATAAAACTCATAGCGCAGATCCACGTTGTAGTTATATCCGTTCTGCAAATCAGCATATCCACGTACGGCAGATCCTCCGTAAGACTCTTTGTATTCAAAGGGTGCCATCTCGATAAACGAAGGACGCGTCACTGTTCTCGAACTGCTGAACAGCAAATTCTGCTTCTCATTGATGCTGTATTTCAGGTGTAATGCCGGAAACAGATCACCTGAGTTCAGCTCTGCTGTCTGCTCTTTCCC
>JBOFXU010000014.1:0-3785 GCA_051654305.1 Bacteroidales bacterium
GATGGAGCAGTGGTAGCTCGTTGGGCTCATAACCCAAAGGTCATCGGTTCGAGTCCGGTTCCCGCAACTAAGCAAAAGAGGTTTCAGTAATGAAGCCTCTTTTTTTTTGTTTTATCTATTCCCTTTATAAAATGATTTCCGGATCAGTTTCAAAAGTTGTGGGAATGTCACAGGATTATCCGGACTATGCAAGTTTTTTGTACTTTGTTACCCCATAAAGAAATTTATTCTGTAATTAAACAATTTATTATTCAGAATAAAATCGAAATTTATAAAGTTAATATATTGAAGAGATTTCAATCTAATAATAAAGCCGCAAACAATTATTGTTTTGCGGCTTTATTATTTTTCTTACGATCATTAATCCTCATTTGATTCAATTAAATCCCACAGATTTCCATACAAATCCTTAAAAACAGCTACAGTGCCATAAGACTCTTTCCTCGGATCTTCCATAAATTCAACGCCGCCCTTAACCATATAGTTGTAATCGCGATAAAAATCATCTGTTGAGAGAAAAAGAAATACCCGGCCTCCGGTCTGGTTTCCAATATGATCCGCCTGACTTTCGTTAGAAGCTTTAGCCAGCAAAAGGGTCATAGTTGACGATTCAGATGGAGCAACTACCACCCAGCGCTTTTTCTGTTCCGGAATCAATGTATCCTCTATTAAAACGAAGTTGAGTTTATTGACGTAGAAGTCAATAGCTTCATCGTAGTCTTTAACCACTAGTGAAACTTGAGCAATAGTTCTTTTCATAATGAGTTTGTGTTATTATTTACCTGTACGTATCTTTAACAAAGATAGGTGTGATTTTGATAATGGTAGGTGCAAAAATTCACTTAAGCCGATGCGGAAATTCTCTTAAGTGATTTCGGAAATTCACTTAAGCAAATGAAATCATTCACTTAAGTGAATTTTCATAAGTATGAACCGGCGCGTCCATTTAAATGAAACAAAGTTGTTTCAACTCTCCTTTACTCATGCTGAAATAATGCCATTTGTTTTTAATATAAGAAGTTGGCAAGTCCAGTCCTCATGGGTGAAACAACAACACGTACGTATTATATTGATTCTGTTATTAATAAGCCTTGTTTCCTGTCATTATGTCAAATTCCTAATCGCTGAGAATGCGATATATTTTATCCCAGTTTCTCTATTTCCGTACATAAGGCTCAGGATATTTCTCGTATTCCGCTAATAATGAGTCTGTTACTATTGTGATCGGTTCGAAAACTGTACTTTCATACCTCGAAATACGGTTGTTTCTAAAAATACGGTATAATGTACGCACAAATACATAGTACCGTATTTCTTGAAACAGTATACCGTACTTGCATGTACGGTATACTGTAATTCTATTTATGCTCTAATGTACTTGGATTTTCATCATTATGTACTTACAGATGCCCTCTTTTGGCTTAAAAAACGGATGTTTTATCTGAGAATCACTTCTTTTTTCTTGTCTGTTTTCTATGTCAAAAAGAAACCAAAAAGCCTTTATGCTTCCATTTTTGTCAGAATAAAGGGTGTTCGTTTTGGACTTAATTTCCGAAACGCTTCTTCGGTTATTATCTTTATCTTGCTCTATAGTACTCCATACACAATAATATCTTACTTTTTTTGAAAAAATATCAGGAGTCTAATCATCGTCCGTAGAGTCTGTTAGCTCCGAAATGCTTTCCAGAATGGGGTTTTGTAAAAAAGATAGTTGTCCGATAATTTGCGAGTTCAAATAAAAGGAGTACCTTTGTATCACAAACATCGCGGGATGGAGCAGTGGTAGCTCGTTGGGCTCATAACCCAAAGGTCATCGGTTCGAGTCCGGTTCCCGCAACTAAGCAAAAAGAGGTTTCAGTAATGAAGCCTCTTTTTTTTATTCCGGCTATTTATCCCGATCTTTGATCCAGATGTTCCGGATGGACAAAAAGCAGAAAAGACGAATAACGTTTCGTCTTTTCTGCTTTTGTTATTTATTGTAGCGCTTGTAACTGATTAAAATTTCAGACCTATCTCGACTCCGCAAATATTGGTGGTATTCTTAACCCCGTTGATCGCAGGCTTTATTTCGTTGGCATAGTAGAGATCAAAGTCGAGCATTTGATTGATCACAAACTTAAATCCAACCTTCATCTCGTTCGTATTAAATGGTTTGTTCCTTATGTCAAGATGAAGTTCATCGTAAAAGGTAAACAGAATTGGATTTTTGTTTATTTCCAAAGGTGTAGGAACAGAAAATCGAAATGTTTCGGTCACCCGATATTTCCACCTGTCTTCTGCAGAATCAGTAAAGAGACGAGCGATAAGGCGTGTGCGTAGCCCTGCATTCAGAATGCCCATCTTAAACTTATATTCCGAAGCAACAAAGAAACGGTTTTCAAGCGTATATTTGGGTGTATTCTTCTTCGCCTGAATATAGCGGTAGGAACCGTTGAATACCCATTTGGGAGACAGAGCATAGTCTACTCCAAATTCAGCGAAGAACTCTTCCCATTCATCGATAGCTCCTCCTGACGGAAGTCCATCAGCTGTATTTCGGTTTTCGAAACGCTGAGTAAACTCACTTTTCAAGGTCCACTCCGGAGAAAGCTTATAACTTACTTTTTCAACCAGCCATATTTTTGCGGTACTTTTTGCGGATAATACCGGTGCAAAGCAAAGGAACATGAGCAAAGTTGTGCAGATCGTTATTTGTCTCATTTTTTTACTCTTTTGAAAAATGCAGTAAACACGATGGCGAAGAATATTAATGATGCAAGGTATATAAAGAATGTTGCTCCGGGCATCCATGCATTAGACTGACCAGCCACCCATTCAATTGGCGATCCGTCGTAGAATAGAACGTATTGTTTGAGCCAGTTGATCACGTTTACCCCCGTACCCAAAAGTAGCATGTGAACAATGATCATAGCCACTCCAATATAGCCCGTACGGTGAATTGTCTTGATATCTGCAGCGGAACGATTTCTTACTTTATTTTCGTATGAGAAATAGAGGCACATCGAGAAAATCACAAGTCCTACTGTTCCGAAAATGATACTATAAATATGGTTGGGTTCGGCATAAAAAGAGAGTGGGAAACGATCTTGAATGAAGAACAGGCTCCAGATAATATGGATAATCATAGTTACAGCCCCAATAATACCGTAGACACGTCTTGAAGCTATGTTTTTGGGTAGTTTACCTCTCAGCTGACCTATAGGAGAAAGAATCATCGAATACATCAGAAATAGAGCTGATGTAAGCGAAAGACTTTTGTTGGGGATGAATAGTCCCGAAATCCATCCTCCACGACGAACCGTAAGGTATGCCGTTAAAAGGGCGAAGATAAAAAGGAAAATTACCGAAGCAGTTATCCACTCTTTCGGAGTATTTTTCAATGTAAAATAGTTGCGGATTCGTTTTGATGCATTTTCTGTTTTTGGTGTGTTTTCTGTTTTTATTTCCATACGGCTATTTGATTTTTTATTTGTAGATGTTGAGTTATACTATACAATTTTACGTATTTTTTATCAAAAAAGCAAATGGAATGCTCTTGTTTAGTATTCAATTGAGCTCAAAGTAATGGATTTGACAATTTGTTAGTGTACTATTTAGAAAGTAGGAAGATTTGCTGAAAATAATTGACATAAAGTTTGGAAGTGTCGAAAAAAGCAGTACCTTTGTATCACAAACATCGCGGGATGGAGCAGTGGTAGCTCGTTGGGCTCATAACCCAAAGGTCATCGGTTCGAGTCCGGTTCCCGCAACTAAGCAAAAAGAGGTTTCAGCAATGAAGCCTCTTT
>JBOFXU010000015.1:0-2205 GCA_051654305.1 Bacteroidales bacterium
CCTGAAGTTTCTCACGGTCGTAATCCGACGTAGTTGTCGCAATCTGCGATTTGATCTGCGCCACACGGCTTGCGATGTTCTCTTTGCCACCCGCACCGTTTACGATCACCGTATTATCTTTGTTCACTGTGATTTTCTCAGCCGTACCCAGCATCTCTACCGTAGCACCATCCAGTTTCAACCCTTTGTCTTCCGAGATCACGATACCCCCTGTCAAAACAGCGATATCTTCCAACATCTCTTTACGACGGTCACCAAATCCAGGAGCTTTCACCGCACAGATTTTCAACGATCCGCGCAGACGGTTTACTACCAGCGTAGCCAACGCCTCACTGTCCACATCCTCCGCAATGATCAGCAACGGACGACCCGACTGAACAGACGCTTCGAGGATCGGCAGCATATCTTTCAGCACCGATATTTTTTTATCAAAGATCAGGATAAATGGATTCTCCATCTCCACCTCCATCTTCTCTGTATTTGTCACAAAGTAAGGCGAGATATATCCGCGGTCAAACTGCATCCCTTCAACCACCTCTACCGTAGTATCCGTTCCTTTTGCCTCTTCCACCGTGATCACACCATCTTTCGACACTTTACGCATCGCTTCCGCGATCAATGAACCGATTTCAGCATCGTTATTTGCCGAAATACGCGCCACATTTTCGATACGTGTAAAATCGTCACCCACAGCCACCGACTGCGCTTTGATCGATTCCACCACTTTAGCTACCGCTTTATCGATCCCACGTTTCAAATCCATCGGATTTGCTCCCGCAGTCACATTTTTCAATCCAACACCGATAATCGATTGCGCCAGCACCGTTGCAGTAGTCGTACCGTCACCCGCATCATCTCCGGTTTTCGAAGCCACCTCTTTTACCAGTTGCGCCCCCATGTTCTGATACGGATCCGAAAGTTCAATCTCTTTCGCTACCGACACCCCGTCTTTAGTAATATGCGGAGCCCCGAATTTCTTCTCGATAATCACATTACGACCCTTAGGTCCCAATGTTACTTTCACGGCATTTGCCAACTCATCTACGCCCTTTTTCAAAAGGTCACGTGCATCAATATTGAATTTTATCTCTTTTGCCATAACAAAAATCCTCCTTTAGGTATAAATTAAATCGTTTATTAAAGAGTAGCCAGTACATCCGACTGTTTCATGATCAACAGCTTTTCGCCCTCGATCTCAATCTCCGTTCCCGCATATTTTCCATAAAGCACCATATCGCCCGCTTTCAGAATCATCTCTTCGTCCTTCGTTCCGTTTCCTACCGCAAGCACTTCGCCCTTCAACGGTTTCTCTTTCGCCGAATCCGGAATAATAATTCCACCGATCGTTTTCTCTTCCGCAGCTGCCGGTCTAACCAGCACTCTGTCTGCTAATGGTTTAATAGTCATAACGATTATATTGTTTTTAATGATACATTGAATCTGTCGGGAGCCCACCACCAACGGTCGCCCCTCGTATTATCTCATTACGAAAGATGTGCCAAAACCATATCGCCCCGGAAAAAGCGCGTTATACGACAATTTTTCCTATTTTTGTGCCGTTCAACCCGACATTCTGTCAGTAACAACAGCCACTGCCGGCTGAACATAATGCCCCAACCATTGTTTTTCAAACAAGGCTGCAACGCATTTCAACCAACCTAAAAACCAATAATAAAAATGAACAGAAATTTATCACAATCGCTTGCCCTGCGCGGAATCCTTACCATTCTCCTCGGCTTTGTTTTCATTGCATGGCCCTCGCTGGTCATCAACTATCTCGTAACCGTGCTCGGCACCCTGCTGGTCCTTTCGTCCGCCCTGCCGATGCTCTATGCCGGATTCAAAGGATACGGCATCCAGTGGGCTAACACCCCGTCGCTGATCGTCGGCATACTTCTGCTGGCCTTCCCATCCTTCTTCGTGAGCGTCATCATGTACGTACTGGGCATCATCCTCATCCTGGCAGGACTCAATCAGCTGCTCACCTACCATGCGATGAAGAAAAACGAAAGCAACATTCCGGGCTACTACTACATCTTCCCGGCCATCATCCTGCTTTCAGGCATCATCATTATCTTCAACCCGGTCAATACCCTGGCGACCATGTTAGTCTATTTCGGCGTCATCATCGTATTCTACGGAATCACCGAAGTCATTGCAGCCCTGCGCGCACGATAATACCGGCAACGGCAACATATAAAAAAA
>JBOFXU010000016.1:0-2470 GCA_051654305.1 Bacteroidales bacterium
AGTGCAGACAATGACATCCGCGGTGGAGGAGATAAAATCAACTACATTCTGAAAGAAGGAGAATCTATCGGTTCATTCTACGGATACAAAACAGACGGTCTGTACACTCAGGAAGAAATCGACAGAGGTGAATACTACATCCTGGGTCGAGTTCCGAATGCCGGAGATATCAAATACGTACCACAAAGAAAAGGGGTACCATTCAAAAGTGACATCACACCAGAAGATCGTACTATCCTTGGTAAAGATGTACCGGATTTCACGTATGGTTTGAACATCAGCGTAATGTACAAAAACTTTGAATTCTCAATGTTTGGACAAGGGGTATCAGGAACAAAAGCAGCGTTCGAATCTGAGCAGGTTTGGGCATTCTTCCTGAATTCTAATCCTCGTGCATTCCACATGGACAGATGGAGCCCGAATAATCCAAATCCAAACGCTCCTTACCCGAGAATCTACGGAGGACACAGTTACGACAACTACAACCAGAACTTCAGTGACTTCCAGTTGTTTGACGCAGACTACTTCCGCTTCAAAACCATGTCTCTTGGGTATCAGTTCCCGAAAAATCTGATCAGCAAAACTCCGCTTTCAGCATTAAAAATGTTCCTGACAGCTGAGAATCTGTTCACCATCCGTGCCGACAAAAAGATGAGAGACTTTGATCCTGAAGCATCTTCTGGTCGTGGTTTGGGAGCTTTAGGGGCTAAATCTGTTGCATTCGGTTTGAATGTATCCTTTTAATCAGTTAAAATGAAAATCCAATGAATAAGCTATATATAAACGCCGTAAAATATTCCGCTATCGCGCTTTTAGCCGGTAGCATTTACTCTTGTAATCTGGATGTGGTTCCACCTTCAGATATTGCTGTAGAGAATTTCTGGAAAACAGAAAAAGATGCTTTCTTTGCTCTGAATGCATGTTATGCTAAGATGCCGGGAATGGATATCTGGGATGAAATGTGTACGGACAATGCTCACAGCCACAAACCATGGGAAGGTCCTTATGAACTGATCCAGCTAAACGGATTAACGGCTGAATCAGACAGGGGGTATAATTTCTCGACCATCCGTATTGTGAATAACTTCCTTGAAAATGTGGATAAGTGCAATATGTCCGAATCTCTTCGCGAACGGATGAAGGCTGAAGCCCGCTTCTTCAGAGCTATCTCTTACTTAGACCTGACCACAAAATTCGGGAAAGTAGCAATCATCACAGAAGTTCTGGCATACGATGCTCCTCCGGTAGCCCGCAACAGTGTGGAAGAAGTACAAGAGTTTATCTTGTCAGAACTGGAAAGCATTGCTTCTGTCCTGCCTGCTACCTATGACGGCAGCTCAGGAAACGAGCGCGGACGTATCACTTCGCTTGCAGCCCATGCTCTTCGTGCAAGAGCTGCTCTTTACTTCAAAAACTACACAGAAGCTGAAAAATCTGCAGCTGCAGTTATTGAGAGTAATCAACATGCACTGTTCCGCATTTCAGAACTAAACGACGCTCAGAAGCAAGAAGCGAATGAAATGGGACAATATATCGATTTCGAAGCAAAGGGAATTGATAAAGATAAATTCATCAAAGGGATGTTCAGCTACGAAACCCTTTGGCACAAAGAGAATGCAAATCCGCGAAATCCGGAGTATATTCTGACACGCGGATACATGGCAGATCCAAACAACTACGACGGTAGCAGATATACATACATTCGCCCAAGTCAGCTTGTTTCGGGATATTGTTCTTATGAACCGATGCAGGATATGATTGATGCATATTGGGATATTGACGGGAAAACCATCCGTCCTGAAATATCAAAAGACGAGAGAGCTAACAATTATGCAGCTATCTACAACGAAGTAAAGGATCTGGATCAGATGTCATACATCAAGAAGGTTCCGACAATGGATTTGACTCAGTACGAATACATGCAGGAGTTCCGCAACCGCGACTCACGTCTGTATGCCTCGATGCTCTTCCCGTTCAAAGGGTGGCACGAAACAGACTTCCAGGGCGGAACATTCTATTACCGTTTCAATCCTGACAAAGCGGGTGTTGACGGAAACGAATCATACACTGGATATGTGTACCGTAAAATGGTTGCTCTTCAAGCCTATGACAACTGGGCGAACGTAGAGGATTATCCGGTGATCCGTTATGCAGAAGTGCTTCTTACTTATGCCGAAGCCCGTGTTCAAAATACAGGCTGGGATACTGAAGTTCAAAACGTATTGAATGATTTGAGGGACCGTTGCGGTATGCCTAACGTCCCTGCAACAATGGCAAGTAAAACTGTTGCTCTTGATTTCGTGAGAAACGAACGACGTATTGAACTTGCTGCTGAAGGGCACCGATACGATGATATGCGTCGTTACGGAACCGAATATTGCGCATCAGTCATGAATGGACCGACATATGCACCGAATGGATACAAAGTGGTAGATAAAGCATGGAGTGACCGACTATTACTCATGCCGAT
>JBOFXU010000017.1:0-3990 GCA_051654305.1 Bacteroidales bacterium
AGTTTTTGAAGGGATGATTTTGCACGTATTCCCTGCCAGGCACCTTTGGCATTTACTTCATCCTGAGTTGCAGCTGCACCCCAGCAAAGGAATGCAGTCATTCCACCCCATGTCATTGTTTGTTCTCCTTCGTAGCGAATCGGGAAGATCATCTCTTTAGACAGGTGATTGTCCGCCTTGAACATATCTCCGTAGACACCTTCGAGTTCATATCCTGCTTCGATTACTTTTTTCGAGAAGGTAATACTCTCTGTGTATTTTTTAATACCCACGTACGTTTCTGCATTCAGATACAAACGGGAAAGAAGTGACCAGGCAGCAGCTTTATTTGCATGACCGTATTGTTCATTAAATCCTACAGCAGCATCAGGCATGTCATTCACACATTCATTTAGCTCTTTCTCAATCCATGGAAACAGATCTGCAGCCATAATTTGTTTCGGAGGAAGACTTCCCATCGGACTATTTTCATCAACAAACGGCACATTTCTGTACAGGTCAAGTGCGTATGTATAACATAATGCTCTTAGGAAACGAGCTTCTGCACGCCATTTTTTGATGTTAGCTTTTGTTTCTTCGCTACATCCACGGCTATTCAGTTTATCGTCTGATGTTTCGCGAAGGAATGCATTTGATACATTGATCTGATAATACAAACGGTAATAGGATCCTTTGATCCACGGACTTGAAGCGCCCCATGCAATGTGGTTAAACTCCGGAATCCCCGGGTCGTTCCATGCACAGTGTGCGATGTCCGATGAAAGTTCCTGCATATTCCACAATACGCGAAGGAAAGAAGCCTGGCTACCGCCATCGATACCTACTACGTCCTGGTCTGAGTCACCACCCGCATTACCACCGATTGCCATTCCGGCATAGATCTTCGCAAGAGCCTGTTGATAGGCCAGAGGTTCGCTTCCGAATACGTTTTCGGAAACCAGCTCGTCCTTGTCCAGCGGTACGGTATTTAAATCGTTAATGCAAGACGAAACCCCCAATGTCATTCCCAATAGTGTTACAGGAATGATATATCTGAATCTTAATTTTTTCATGTTCTAAAAAGTTTAAAAGTTAATGTTAAGTCCGATAAGGAATACACGCGGACGTGGATAAATGTTATTATCAATTCCTTCTGAGCTTATTTCAGGATCTAAACCTTTGTACTTGCTGATCACAAATGGGTTTTGAACAGTTGCGTAAAGTCTCATTCTTTCTAAACCTTTGAGCCCTTTGTCAAATGTGTACCCTAATGAGATATTATCCATGCGGATAAATGATGCATTCTGAATGTAGTAACTTGAGCGGTACTGTGCACTTTTGAAGTTTACATCTTTCGCTGAATTTAAACGGTTTTTCAAGAAACCGGTCTGATCATACATATTTGCACCTTCGTATGCCTGACGGTTTGATTGAACGTTGTTGTATGCATAGTTTCCGATGCTACTACGTAAAGCAAATGACAAGTCCCAGTTTTTATAATCTAACTGAGAAGTAATTCCCATAAATACATCCGGCGCAGCCTTTTTGTAAGTGATAAGGTCAGCGTCATTGATTTGGTTGTCATTGTTTTGGTCTACATAAGCTCCTTCAATAGGCTTCCCATCAGGACTGTAGATCTGCTCGAATACATAGAATGAGTTGAACGGATTGTTCACTTTGTGAATTAGGACGTTATAACCTGTACCACCGTCGATGCCACCATGAATAGCTCCCGGATAGTTCGGGTCGTCATTGAATGTCATCTTCGTAATTTTGTTTTTGTTGTACGAAATGTTGAATCCGATGTTCCAGTTCAAATCTTCAGAAGAGATAGCGTGAGCATTCAAAGAGAGCTCAACCCCTTTATTCTCAAGTGTACCAACATTTGTTAGCAACTGGTTGCTGAAGTTTGTTCCGGCAGGAGCCGTTACTGTATTTAATAAGTCTTTTGTTTCTCTCATGTACAAGTCAAGTGTACCAGTAAGTCTGTTTTTCAAGAATCCAAAATCAAGACCAACATTCGTAGTTGTTGTTTCTTCCCATTTCAGATTTTCATCGTAAGGAAGTGGAGCGATCAATGGAATTTCTGTATTTCCAAAGTAGTAGTTTGCACCTGCTTTTGAGTACAAATAACGCGCCATATAAGGATAGTCACCATTTCCAAGGTTTTGTTGACCAGTAATCCCGTAACCCAAACGTAGTTTCATATCTGTGATCGCATCTACATCTTTCAGGAATGCCTCTTCTTTCATTTTCCATGCAAGAGCAGCAGCCGGGAAAACTCCCCAACGGTTTTCAGGACTGAATCTTGAAGAACCGTCGTTACGAACAGTCACAGTTAATAAATAACGATTCATAAGTGAATAGTTCACACGACCGAAGAAAGAAACAAGGTAGCTTTCCCCTTTGTAGTCATCCCCTTTTTTGTAGAACTCTTCTCCTTTTTGCTCAGCAAAAGCAGCCGAGTAAGGGAAAGAAGTCGTTGTTGAGTTGTAGAATCTCTGCCAAGAATATCCTCCCATCACATCAATGTTGTGTACACCAAAACTTTTTGCGTAGTTTAAGTAGAAGTCAAGCAAAGTATTCTTTTTGTTTTGAGTATAGTGACTGTTTTCACCAAATCCTGTTTTAAAGTTTCCGTGAACATGAGTCATAGGTGAGTTATCTGTAATAATTACGTCACCCTTACTTTCAGAGATATCATAACCAAGATTTAAATTCGCTCTCAACTCTGGCAGGAAGTGGAATTTATAATCAATTTGAGCATTACCAATACTACGATATACTTTTGATCTGTCGTTTCTTTGCTCAAGCATAGCCAATGGATTCGCTAAACCAATATCGATAGGAGAGAGTTTTCCACCATCATCTTTCATATACATGAAGTACCCATTTCCATATGAGTTTCCATCCATATAAACAGGTTGAGTAGGGTCATACTGAGTTGCCATACCAATAGCACCGCGGTCTGCAAATCTATTTTTATTGTAAACTCCTTTTACATTCAACTGAATGTTTAATTTGTTATCGAAGAAGTTTGGATTCAAGTTAATAGCACCTGTTACACGCTCAAGATTTGACGTTTTAAGGATACCATTTTCATTTGTATAAGCCACCGATGCACGGTAAGGCATGTGAGGTACAGCACCCGAAACGCTGACATTGTGGTCAGTGCTTAGTGCCGTTTGGAAAATTTCTTTTTGCCAGTCAGTATCAGATCCACCTAAAGCTTTTGCCTGAAGGCTGTTTTCTCCGAATTTTTCAGTAACAAAACTTCTGAAGTCTTGAGAACTCATTACGTCCAGAGAATTTGATTTTGTACTAACAGAGAATGTACCATTATAGTCTACTTTTACGCCACCGCTTTTACCTTTTTTAGTTGTAATAATGATTACCCCATTGGATGCGCGAGAACCATAAATAGCAGTAGCAGAAGCATCTTTAAGGATGGTGAATGTTTCGATATCACTCGGGTGAACGGTTGCAAGCGGGTTCGCCATACCGTTAATTCCGTTGTTATCTACGGGTACACCATCGATAACAATAAGAGGATCGTTACTTGCAGACATAGAAGATCCCCCGCGAACGCGGATCGTAGCTCCACTACCCGGTGCACCACCGTCAGTGATAACGCTTACCCCTGCAGCTTTACCCACCAAAAGGTCAGAAGCAGAAGTTGCCATCCCCTTCACCATTTTGCTTGCATCAATTGCAGTAACAGATCCTGTCGCATCTGTTTTTTTAACAGATCCGTAACCAATAGCTACCACTTCTTTCAAAGCGATTGAGCTTTCAGCAAGGGTTACATTGATTGTTTTACGATTCTGAATTGTTACCTCTTGTGTTTCTGCTCCGATGTAACTGAATACTAATGTACCGTTTTCAGAAGCCTGAATGGAGTAGTTCCCATCATACTCGGTAATGGGTCCGTTTGTTGTTCCTGTCACAACAACATTGGCACCGATAATGGCTTCTTTAGAAGTTGCGTCAATCACTTTCCCTTTTACGGTA
>JBOFXU010000018.1:0-16752 GCA_051654305.1 Bacteroidales bacterium
TTTATGGTGTTTTTGTGTTGTTTTTGAACCTTTTTTAGTGGTCATAATGATAATTGGATTGCTTTGCAGAGATGCCTTTTTAGCGGGATATAAATATATATAATTTAAGAAACTTGATGAGCCGTTTTTTATGCAGATGGGTGACTTCGGGGGAGAGGTATCCGGAGGTGAAAAGGGGGGGATTATAGAAGGAGAGATAGGAAGGAATGTGAGAGTTGATAGCGATGTGGAGAGAAATTTGTTCTATTGGTATTTTTTAAGTTGTTGAAATATAGTCTTTTTGAAAATAGTTATTTATTCTTTTTTATTGGGAGCGTTGTCTGAGGGGCTGACCGAGGGGATAGGCAATCGGAGAGAGGTATTTGTTCTTTTTGGGAAGCGTGGGTTTAGCAGGAAGCGTGGGGGAAAGGATTAGTTTGGTATTAATATACGCAATTGAGTAAATAAATATACATTAAAGCGCGAAGGTATTGCCCGAAGGATTGTGTAAAAATGGGCGAAATTAAGCACTAAGTTAAAATACGTGAAAGGGAGATGGATTTGCTCTGTTTTGAGGGAAAAGTAGCTCGAAGGATAGAAATAGGACCCGTTTATTTTATTCTTTATATTTATAATTTAACTTACGTTTCGTTGTATTTGGCGGGATTGTTATTGGTTTTTGAGTCCTTCTTATATAATGAAATCAAATAAAGCGAAATGTTGTGAATCTGAAATAAGACACCCCCGAAGGTTTTCGCAGGTTGAAAACTTCCGAGGGTGTGAATATTTTAGAGTCGATAGCCGCGAATGGCTCTTGCGATAAACTCCAGGTGGCTCTGAGCTGTTTTTTTTCCACCTCTTGCGCCTGTTGAAGATTGAAAAGCCATATCAGAGGTCTTCTTGCCTCCAAGGATGAGACGAAGTAGTGTATCCGGACACATATACGAGCACATTAGCATTTTTATACCGTTCTTTTCGGTAAGCTCTTTGTCGTAGCTTTCGTTTTTCGGATCCTTAATGTAGGAAGCCAATCCCGGAGAAAGCATTATACCCTCTTCCTCTGATGCAAAAACCAGCACATTTGTGGTACCAAAACTTGCATTCAGATTTTCGCGGTATTTTATGAAATCGGGGAAATCACCAAAGAAGGCTTCGAAGTCCGGATAACATAACAATGTTTTACGTCCAGCTACGGACTTGAATTTTTCAAAGGCATCTGCATAGCCCTCTTTCTTCTCTTTGCGGGCTTCAGCTTCTTTTTTGAAGGTCTCGCTATCGGAAATGATCAGAGAGTTAGTGATAAACCAGCGGTTGTCGAAAAGGGTGAGAGATGTTTCGACCGAATCGCCTTTCTGAAATTCCATATTAGGAGGTAAATCAGATTTCGCGATTTTGATTTTCTCCTCTTCGGCAGAGGATAGTGTCAAATGCGTTTTAGTATCACTAACGATGAGATAGATCTCTTTTTTGCGAGTCTGAATGGTCTCAAATCTTTTTGCGTTTTTGACATCCAGCTGAGCTGCCAGAAGAGCCGCCCACTCGTTTACGTACAGTGCAAGAGGTCCGCTCGGTGAAGTCTGAACCAATTCTTTCTGGTATCCGTAAGCAAGGCGCTGTATTTCATCCATACTCAGAAAGCTGACGTGAGGTTTAAGTAACGCGTTGATCTGAGCATCTCTTTTAGCTACTGATTCAGAGAAGAGATAAGAATAGGTGTAGATCCAGTAAGCGAAGTCCTGGAATGTACCCATGTCTTTGCAATCGGTCATCTTCTTGAGATACTCGTTGAGCTCTTCATTTTCAGGAGCAGTCTCGTAGTATTCGAAAAGATGTTTATAGAACGTAGTTGCAATATGGAGTATGTACGGATCAGCAGGATCAATCACAGTTCCCTCTTTCACGTTACGTTGCAGGGTAAACCAGACGATGAATTGCAGATCCTGGAGATTCACTTCATTCTCGATATAGTCGTCGTCAATATCGTAAAAAGGAAGTTTCTTGCCATACTCTGCTTCGTATTTCGTCGTAAAGGCTTTCCATAGAGAAGGAGTGGAGATAATATCTTCCAGATAAGCAGTAGCGTTGATGGCACAAAGGCGCAAGGCTCCTTTCTCTACGTGGGGAAGAGACTTTACTTTTTTGATTGATTTGTAAAGGTTGTTTGCAACGTCGACAAAAAATGGGTCAGACTGACAACTCGTTTGAAAAGGATGAATAGCTGCCCAATCCTTGTTAAATATGCGATCCTGTAAACTCATACGTATTTAATACCGTTTTTATATGTGTAAATTTAAAGCTTGATAAATAAAAGAGGGTTTAGTCCTCCAGTTTCTTTAGTTCTGCAAGGAAAAGATAGTGCTCATCCTCGTAGATTTTTGTGCAAGAGAATCCGGCACGGGAAGCATACTCTGAAAGGGTATCGAAATCGATAAACAACCAGTCAAATTTTGTTCCCTTCATTTTTCCGAAGTCCATGCGGTAAGTTACTTCTCCGTAGTAGTCGGCATTGAGATCGATCAGCGCACTACCGTCTTCTTCTTCGAACATATAAATAATGTTGGAGGAGTCTACGATAATGGAGCCATTCGTGTTGAGAAGTTCTTTTGCTTTTTGGAAGAAGTTCGGCAGGTTCTTTACTTTCTGAACGATACCGATCCCATTCATCAACATCAGAATGGTGTCGAATTTATCCTCCGAGAAAAAGTCAAAGAAGTTACGTGTAGTAACCTGTTTTACTCCTCGTTTCAGCATCACTTCGGTTGCCCCTTCGGAGAGGTCAAGCGCTACAACATCGAGGTTTTGCTCCTGAAGATACAGGGCATGACTTCCAGCACCTGCACCAACGTCCAGGATTCGACCTTTACAGTGTTTCAGAGCTTCCTTTTCCACTTCCGGCATCTCAACGAAATCACGAAAGAAGATCGAGATATCCCATTTTTCGGTTTCAGCAATATCACTCCACACATTAAACCGGGCATTTCTGTCTCCGTTTAACCAGGCAATCAGCCCTTTTCCATATGCATCGGGATCTACTGTATATTTTGTTTTACTCATAGTCTGGGTAGTATTAAAGATACAAAGTTATCCATTTCTAATGAAAAAGCGAACCTCTTATCATTTGTTATCTAAAATCGCCTGTTTGATACGTTTCACGACTTTGGGTCCGTTATAAATAAATGCGCTGTAAATCTGGATGAGATCGGCACCTGCGGCCAGCATTTCAATGGCATCTTTTTCATCTAATATTCCCCCGGCTCCGATAAGCGTAATTTTGTCGCCAAAGCTCTTTTTGAGAAGAGAGATTGCATGGAGAGATCTGGTTTTAAGCGGGTGTCCGCATAGCGCGCCGTTTCCTACAGCCTGGATCTCTTGGGCGGTAGAAGCTGTCAGTTGATCTCTTCCCATAGTGGGTCCGGTAGCTGTAATCCCGTCGATATGAAGTTCCAGACAGAGCTCCCCGACACTATTTATCTGTGCGTCGTTGTAGTCTGCCGGAATCTTTAGAAAGATTGGACGGTAGACATCCTGTTTTGCGCGGTATGCGGTCAGACGAACGATGACCTCGCGAAACCAGTTTGCAGACTCGTCAGTAAGTAGCGCCTCAGATAAAGGAGGAGTGTTTAGCGTGAAGTAGTCCACATAGTTGTAATAGTTTTCAAAGCAATAGCTAAAATCTTTCCAGGCATTCTCAGGAGGAGTCGCATCGTTCTTGTTGATGTTAGCCCCAACAATGAGATGTTTGGTGCGTTTCTGCTGCATGATTCTTTCCAGAATATGGTCAGCCCCCTGATTATTGAACCCCGTTCTTGAGATCAGCGCCTCGTCTTTGGGAAGGCGAAAGATACGTGGGGGCTCATTCCCCGGCTGAGGTTTAGGCGTAATGGTGCCTATTTCGATAAAACCAAACCCAAAACTACCCAAGGCATCAATACCCTCTCCATTTTTATCGAATCCGGCGGACAGACCTACCGGATTGGCAAAGCAAAGACTGTCAATTTGCTTCTGTAACTGTTTGTTTTTATTTCCAAACAGTGCGCTGACAGGACTTTGCATCCAATTATTCTTCTCGATAACTGAAAGATAGTAAATCATATCGTCGTGGATTTTCTCGGGATCAATCTTGAAAAGCATTGGTCTTAGGACTGATTTGTACATAGTTATTGAGGATTTAGTGGGTTTATATCGTATATAAACAACTGAGCTATTTCTTTGGATAGGGATAAGTGATGAGTTAACGATTATTTATCTTATTTTTGTTCTGATTCAGTCCTTTGAATCTGAATACAATTTTGTAGTTTAGCAGCGCCTGGATTATTGAATTGTAGAAATAACAACCAAAAAACACAATAGATATGGAAAAAGAACTTGCCAGAAAGCTGATAAACTTCATAGGTGAAAGCCCATCCACGTATCATGCCGTAGATACAGTGAAAGAACAACTACTAAGTTACGGATTTACGCAATTGCGTATGGGAGATGCCTGGAAAATTAAGAAGGGTGGAAAATACTTTGTGAAGAAAAACCATTCGTCGATTTTTGCATTTGTCCCTGGTGAAGGGGAGATTGCTCAGGAGGGCTTTAAGATGATCTGCGCACATGCAGACTCTCCGACCTTCCGCATCAAGCCTAAGGCTGAGATGACCGTAGAGGGTCGTTACTTGAAATTAAATACAGAGGTCTATGGTGGGCCAATTCTTTATACGTGGTTTGATCGTCCGCTTTCTTTGGCGGGAAGAGTTATGCTTAAAAGCAATGATCCGTTGAATCCTACAACTGCTCTGGTAAATATCAAACGCCCGTTGCTTATCATTCCGCATCTGGCTATTCATTTGAACCGTGCAGTAAATGACGGAGTAAATATCAGCAAACAAAAAGATATGCTTCCGGTGATTGCACTGATCAATGAGCATTTTGAAAAAGAGAATTTGCTTGTGCGTCTTGTTGCTCAGGAGCTTGAAGTGAACGCTGAGGATGTGCTTGATTTTGATCTTACGCTGTATGATTATGCCAAAGGAGAGTTGGTGGGATTAAACGAAGAGTTTATTTCGTGCGGCAGACTTGATGATCTGGCTATGGTTCATGCGGGTGTTCAGTCTTTGCTTAGCTCAGAGAGTTGTGCGAAAACAAAAGTGCTGGCTATTTTCGATAATGAGGAAGTAGGAAGTGGTACGAAGCAGGGAGCAGCATCGCCGATACTTAAAAATATCCTGGAACGAATGATATATGCTATGGGAGGCTCTATGGATGATTTTTATCGTGCTATCGACCATTCATTTATGATCTCGGCAGATATGGCTCACGCTTTACACCCGAATTATCCTGAAAAACATGATCCGACAAATCATCCGTTGATGAATGGCGGTCCTGTGATTAAAATTCATGCCAATCAGAAGTATGTTTCAGACGGTGATTCAATCGCTGTGTTCCAGACGATTTGTCAGATGGCAGAAGTGCCTTGTCAGAAGTTTGTGAATCACTCTGATATGGTCGGTGGATCGACGTTGGGTAATATTCTGTTGTCCCAGATGGAGATGAGAGGAGTGGATATAGGAAATCCGATGTGGGGGATGCATTCGGTGCGCGAAACAGCGGGGGTACTCGATCACAGTTCTATCGTGAAAGTATTCACTAAGTTTTATAATCTTTAAAATGAAAAAGAAGCGATTTCTGCCATTCGGCGGAAGTCGCTTTTTTTTTATGCCGGAGAATTTAAAATTAATTGTATTAATGAACCTAACGTCTGATTTTAGAGTTATAACCTGAAGAGAAAAATAATGAATTTGCGATTTTATAAAGCGCTGTTTATGGAAAATAAGAAATCAGATATTGGATTAATCGGATTAGCAGTAATGGGTGAGAATCTGGCTTTAAATATTGAAGGTCAGGGTTACCAGGTGTCCGTTTATAACAGAACAAAAATTGGTGAAGAGAGTGTTGTAAAACACTTTATGTCGCATAGAGGAAAAGATAAGAACTTTGTAGGTTTTGAGGATATCGCTTCGTTCGTTCATTCGATTGAGATGCCCCGTAAGATTATGATGATGGTCAGAGCTGGCTCTGCCGTAGATGAGCTGATTGACCGTCTGATTCCGTTTATGGCTCCGGGAGATGTGATTATTGACGGAGGAAATTCAAATTACATGGATACACAGCGACGTGTCGCTCATGTAGAGGCTAAAGGAATGTATTTTGTCGGAGCGGGAGTTTCGGGAGGAGAAGAAGGAGCTCTCACCGGACCGTCTATTATGCCGGGAGGGTCTAAAGAAGCCTGGCCTCTGATCAAGGAAATATTCCAGAAGATTGCAGCCAAAGCAGAAGATGGATCTCCTTGTTGCCAGTGGATTGGTGGCGGTGGATCGGGACACTTTGTGAAAATGGTCCACAATGGAATTGAGTATGCCGATATGCAGTTGATTGCAGAGGCATATTTTGTTATGCACGAACGTTTTGATCTGTCAAACGATCAGATCGCTGATTTCTTTCAGCAGTGGAATAAGGAAAAACTTCAGAGTTATCTGATTGAGATTACCGAAGATATTCTGCGTTTCAAAGACGATAATGGTCATTACATGGTCGATCAGATTCTCGATGTTGCCGGACAGAAAGGGACCGGGAAGTGGTCGGTGAATAACGCCATGGAGATGGGTTTGCCATTAAATCTTATCGCTACTGCTGTTTTTGAACGCAATATATCAGCCCGCAAATACATACGTGAGGCTGCTGCAGATACGTATAAGCCACAACGCCATCCTAAAATTGAAGTTTCAGAGGAGGCGGTAAAAGAAGTAGAAAATGCATTGTATGCCTCTAAACTGGTGTCCTATGCACAGGGATTTGAGTTGCTGAGCATCGCCTCGGAACAAAATAACTGGCACTTAAATATGGCATCTATCGCACGCATCTGGCGCGGAGGATGTATTATTCGTTCCGTATTTCTGAACCGAATAGCTGAAGCGTATGAGAAAAATATGTCGCTCACAAACCTGTTACTTGCCCCTTATTTTAAGAAAGAGATTGAGGCAGCTAAATACAGCTGGAAAGAGATGATTACCCATGCCATTGATGAGGAGCTGGCAGTTCCGGCATTCTCAGCGGCATTACAATATTTTTATTCTTTGTCAACTCGTAAATTGCCGGCAAATCTGATCCAGGCACAGCGGGATTACTTTGGTGCTCACACGTTTGAACGTATTGATCAGCCACGTGGAATCTTTTTTCACGTCAACTGGACAGGAAAGGGTGGAGAGACACAATCTGGAAAATATAACGCGTAAGGTATGAAAATGTCAAAACCGGAGAGTCAGATTATGGTCATATTTGGTGGCTCGGGTGATCTGACTAAACGAAAACTTATCCCTTCTCTCTTTTCTCTTTTTTGCGAAGAAAGACTGCCCCGCCGTTTTGCAATCGTGGGAGTGGGCCGTACGCGCCATACGGATGATACTTATAGAAATCTTGTTAAAACAATATTAAACAAAAATTTATCAGCAACTAAAGCAGAGCGGCTAACCTCTTTTCTGGATCTGGTTTATTATGAATCGATCAATCCAGCAGAAGAGTCTGATTACGAACAGCTCCGGGATAAGCTTCAGGCGATAGACCGGATCATTGGTAATAAGGCAAACTATCTGTATTATTTAGCCGTACCTCCATCGCTCTATGCGAAAATTCCACTTTGTCTCAAAAAAGTAGGGCTTAACATGAGTGAGGGGGATACAGGTACAAAACGAATTATAGTTGAAAAACCGTTTGGGTATAATCTGGATTCAGCTCTTGAGCTGAACCAGATCTATGCTTCTGTATTTAAAGAGAAGCAGATCTTTCGGATCGATCACTTTTTGGGTAAAGAAACGGTTCAGAATATTCTCGCACTACGTTTCTCAAATGGGATTCTTGAGCCACTCTGGAATCGTAACTATATTGATTACGTAGAGATTACAGCTGTTGAAGATCTCGGAGTAGGAGAGCGAGGGGCATTCTATGATAATGTGGGAGCACTACGAGATATGGTTCAGAATCATCTTAGCCAGTTAGTAGCCCTTACAGCCATAGAACCTCCTGTCTCGTTTGATGAAAATCATTTCAGAGATGAGGTGTTGAAAATTTACCAGGCACTGAGGCCGCTGTCAAGAAAGGATATTAAACAGCATGTGGTTCGGGGTCAGTATACAGCTTCCAAAACCCGCAACGGGGATGTGGTTGCCTACCGGGACGAACCACATATAGCGGCAGATTCCCGTACCGAAACATTTGTAGCCATGAAGCTGTATATTGATAACTGGAGATGGCAGGGTGTTCCTTTTTTTATTCGTACGGGGAAAGAAATGCCAACGAAAGTATCAGAGATTATTATTCATTTCAAACCCACGCCTCATTCGCTGTTCAAGAGCGATAAATACAAAGCGGTGTGCAACCGACTGATTATTCGTCTGCAGCCCAATGAAGGAGTTGTGCTACGGTTGGGGATGAAGGTTCCAGGGTCCGGATACGAAGTGAAAGATGTGTCCCTTGATTTTAGCTATGATAAGCTGGGAGGTGTTCCTGCGGGAGATGCTTATGCCCGGCTTATTGAAGATTGTATGAAGGGCGATGCTACGTTATTCACTCGTAGCGATGCCGTAGAAGCAAGCTGGAAATTTTTTGATCCGATTGTTCGGGAGTGGAAAAAAGATCCGTCCATTCCTTTGTATGGCTATCCCGCAGGAACGTGGGGGCCACTTGAGTGTCAGGCTCTGGTCGGAAAAGATAATCGTTGGTCCAATCCATGCAAGAATCTGACAGATACAGACTTGTATTGTGATTTGTAAATTTGATGAAGTACCCTATTGAAAAATTAAACAACAAGATAGATGAAAGTAATTATTAATCCAACAGCAAGAGAAACAGCGGTAGCTGTTACCCGACGTCTTCTGACTGCCCTGCAGACATCGAAAGATGAATTCTTTCATTTGGCTATCTCGGGAGGGTCTACACCTCTGCAACTTTTCCATCTCTGGGCAAATGAGTACAATGATATGATCCCTTGGGAAAGAATACACCTTTACTGGGTAGATGAACGTTGTGTGTCGCCCGATCACTCTGAGAGTAATTATGGTGAAGCAAAAAGAGCATTTCTCGAACGAGTGCCGATGATGGTCACTCACATACATCGTATTTATGGCGAAGCCAATGAGACAGACGAGGCAGCGCGCTACTCTTCCATGGTAAGTATCATTCTGCCGATGGAAGGGGGAATACCTATATTTGATATGGTCATTCTTGGAGTAGGGAACGATGGACATACCGGCTCCATATTCCCAGGACAGGACAACCTGTTTCATTATCCTTCGGGGTATGCCGTATCGCGTAATCCGTATACTTCGCAATCAAGAATTACGATGACCGGAGAAGCCATGATGCGGGCGAAATGCCTATTGTTTCATGTGGTCGGAGCAGGGAAGAAAGAGGTTCTTCCGTTAGTAATCGGTAATGCCCAGATGAATCCGGTTTTGCCAGCTGCTTACATTTCACATGAGGCTAAGCATTGTGAGTTTTATATAGACAAAGGTGCGGCAGAATTAATTCCGGAATTATAGAATCTTGTATTATTCAGCTCGTGTAAAGGTAAAAATACATTGTGCAATACAAATAAAAAAGTCAATTCGGGAAAAATTAAAACAGTTTCTTACTTTTGCACAAACATCAAATAAATAAACTGAAATGGAAAGAACATTTAAACTCAGAATTGAGGAATTCTGGAAAAAGTTCCAGGTCAAAGAACAAGAATTATATCAGATGATTCAGTCGCAGGATGATCCGGAAGCGATTATGTCACGTATGCAGGAACTTTTGGGTGTTGCTTTCGATTCGGTGTATTTTGAGTTAAGTCTTCAGGAAGATAAATGTGAGATTATTCTCACTCCGGAAGGAAACCGTGTGAAATGGATTCTGTACTATTATTGGATGAAGATGGCTCCGGCTGAACTTGGAGTCCGCTGGAATTTCTATGCAGCAAAGCCTCCCGTGGCTGAGCCTCTACCTGTAACGTTTACGATGTATGATATTGAAGTCTCAGATACCGACTTTGAGATCTTTGCTGAAGAGAATCGCATCGGGGCTGTAATAGACCTGTTTGTGTATGCGCCAAAGTTTGATACTTGCACAGAACAGCAAAAATATACGATATTCTATGTATTACTGGAGCACTATCTCGGAGAAGTGAACCTGATGGAATATATTGGAGATATTACCTTTGTAGCAAAAGATCAGGAGACAGGAGAACGGGTTGATGCCGTTTCGATGCTTTCGTTTCTGAATAAGCATATTCGTAAAAACGAATGGGTACTGATTGATAAACCTACAGATTGCTTCAGTACATACAGCATGGATCCGGTTGAAGAGGATACTCTTGACTTGCGGGAGGATGTTATAGCAGGAAATTCATCGTGCGTTCCCATCATTAATGAATATTACAATGATGACTCAACGACTTTCCGTTTTGCGATGGAGAATGGGGTAATGATTGGATTCTTTTATTATGACAACACCCGTTTTACGCCTCAAACATCTGTGGCTTTCCGTGAGGAGATGACCGAAAAACTTTTGGGTCAGATCAAAGGTCGCAACATTGCTGATGTAATTGGTGGAGCAACCGGACTTGATTATTCGTATCTGGATGTAATCGTATATGATTTCGAAGAGTTTCGTTTAATCGCTAAAGAGTTACTCGAAAATTATGACTTTGACGAATCAGGCTTTTCTGAGTTTGTCAGAGGTGGCGATATTGAGTTGTAATTAGTCATTTCATATACAAAAAGGCTGTCTAACTTTAAAAAGTTGGACAGCCTTTTGTTGTTGAAAAACAGATGTAGATCACTGTTTTCGTGTTGTGTAAAAAGTTTTGATACTGTTTTATCTCCGTTAGTTTTGATGTTTGATTTGCTCTACAGCATTCAATGTTGGCTCTATCGAAATCGTCTGACCTACGGCTTGTTCCATCCACGCATCAGGTGTAAGTCTACCCAATTTGAACACGCGATCGATCTCCGAAGCAAATTTAGCTTTTGGCAGATCTTTCACATGGTTTTCTAACTGGAAGAAAATTAATCGTCCAAACGAGTATGCACTCAAATAAAGCGGATAGGAGATCATATGACTGTAGATTCCCAATATCGGCTGATCTTTTACCCCAAATACCGGAGCGTAGTATTCGTTCCACACTTGCATTGAGATATCCTGAACTGCTTGCTGAATATCAGCTACCGATGCATCTGGATGATCGTACATCCACTGCCAGGTGCGCATGTCAACCAATGATACCCCCATGATTTCGTAAAGAGACCAGAATGTGTCCAGTGTTGCAAGATCTGTATTTTCCGGATTTGAAATTCCAAGCAGATCGAGGTCACGTTTCTGGAACATGAAAGCAAGAGCTTCTGTAAATGAAGTATTCGGAACCCCGTTTAGCATATAATTATCTACATCATAAAGCGAGATCGTTTGTTCAACATTATGTCCCAGCTCATGAATCGCAATGTTGTATCCTTTGTAGTCCATTCCCTCAGGGGCAATTCGCGTACGAAGGTGAGCTTTATCCCCTTTCATAGCAGCGCCACGGGCATGTCCCGAACCGCGGGCAGGATCCACTACGATTTTCTCTCCCAGGTATTGAGCACGACCTTTATCGTATCCCAGTTGAGTGAGAAGGGTAGGGATATTTTTCTCCAGAGCAAGAGCATTAGGATATAGGGAACGAGTCTTTGTGTTGAGCATATTCTGATCCATAGAACTTCTTGATTTGAATCCATCGTACCAGATGTCAAATGGCTGAAGTGGACGACCCAAGCGGGATGCAATGATTTCACCCACCTTCTTAGCCTGAGGAGAAGAGACAAAACGGATGAATAGATCTTCGACCTTTGGTTGAGAAATTTCCATCTCTCCATCAAATTTACGCTTGATGTAGGTGTTCATAGCTTCCGGATACAACGCATCCTGTTTTTTCTTTTCGGCAAATATGCGATACATTTGTTCGTAGCGTTTTCCACCCTCCGGTTTTGATTCGATGGTCTTACCCTCCTTTTTCAATTCGTTGGAAAAAGGATTCCACTGGTAGGTCTCACTATTAATCACTTCAGAAGGAATAGTCTGGTCAATAATGCGTTTCATGACTTGATAAACCATCTGTTGCTTCTCGAGTCCATTTTCTTTGTCTGAATAGTTCGCTTTAATTTCATCACGAAGATTCCAGTGAGTGAGCAGATTCATTCCTTTCGGGAACATGAACTTGTTGTTGTCGTTGTATATTTCGCCCATTGGAATATTATACGTCGAGATATACATATCGGCATCAGAGGATACCTGACTCATTGAGATATTCAGCTCCGAAGGGATTCGTGAGGTAAACACTTCCCCCATGCGGGCATACGCCCATTGTTGACGGCTCCAGTTCTTCCCCATTGTATTCTTTTCTTCAAGCGAATATTGAGGGAAATTCAGTGTTGTCAGGAATGCTACTTTATTGTCGTACAGATCAGATTCAAGATGAGCTGAAGGATTGAATGCACCAAACATCAGATCCACCTTCTCTACTTCACCATTCGGAAGGTCAAGAGGTTCGTTGAGACGCATCTGTATCACGCTGTTGTTCCCCCATAGGATTTCAAAATTACGCTGAAGTTTCCCAAACAGGCGATCGTAACTCACAGAATCAGGAACGAAATTGCTCAGGCAGAAGTCGGTGAATACTTTCTTATCCCCTTGTTCGGAGTGCCATAATCCGGCTGTTTGTTTTACACCACGTTCAATCCGAAGAGTTTGCGCTTCCGGGTATTTCTTTTTCAACTCCTCGATGACTTGGTTCTGGTCGTCTGCACTGATGGTAGCCGGAGCTGTTTTTGTTTTTGTGTTCTCTTCTTTGGTATTGCAAGCCATAAGGAGCAACGAGAGAAGTAAAAATGAAAACTTTCTCATTATTTATAGGTTATTAGTATTAATGCAGTAATAATGTAATCTGCAAATCTATACCAAAATAGTGAGAACCGAAATAGTTTCTGTGTACATTTGTGGTGTTAAAACACAAAAGAGTAACACTATGATATTAATCACGGGAGCATCCGGACTTATCGGGGGACATCTGCTCGTTAAATTATATAAAGAGAAAAGAAAGGTACGTGCATTTATTCGTCCGACTACCCGCTTTGAGCAGCTTGAGCTGATTTGTTCTTTCTATAAGGTAGACTGGCTTGATGTGAAGAGTCATATTGAGTGGGTATATGGAGATATGCTTGATGAGGCTTCTTTGTATTCTGCTTGTGAGAATGTTGCCGAGATTTATCATTGTGCAGCCGTCGTTTCGTTGGATAGCACTGATGCAAAGGCTTTGGATGAGGTGAATGTCAGAGGTACTGAGCTAATATGCAAAGCGGCCCTGGCAGGCAGAGTCAAATCATTTTGTATGATCAGCTCCATTGCTGCAATCGGAGCACCTTTACACGCCGGAGATGCGGCAGATGAAACTTGCAAGAAGGAAGAGGGTAGTTCCGGATCGGATTATTCACGTTCAAAATACAAATCCGAGGAGGTGGTGTGGGAGTATATTCGTAAAGGACTTCCTGCTGTAATTATAAATCCGGGGGTAGTGCTCGGTCCTGGATTACTCAATGCCGGAAGTATGAAGATTTTTGAAACAGCCATGAAGGGCGTTCCATTTTATACTTCAGGCGGAACAGGATATGTGGATGTCAGGGATGTTGTAGATTGCGCCTGTCTCTTGACTTTACGTCGGGTGACGGGTGAACGCTATATTCTGGTTTCTGAAAATGCCTCTTATGCGCAGCTCTTCCGTTTGATCTCGGATGCGGTAGGAGTAAGGCGACCGTTTATACCTGTCGGCAGACCTGTGTTGAATGTTATAGGAACGATCAGCACATTTATTCAGTGGGTTACCCGTAAACCCTTAAAATACACCCGTTCAATTCTTTTGGCTGCGGCAAACCGTAAATACTATTCATCAGCAAAAATTACTCAGGAGTTTGGCGTTCGCTTTATTCCACTGGCAGAAACGGTGAAAGATATAGCCCGCTTTATTAAGCTTTCAGAAAGGTAACTTTAGAGGCTAAATGGGGTCTGTTTTGGAGTTCTGTCGTATCAGGAAATATATTTTTGAAAATAACGTGAATAATTGCCCGCTTTTTTTGTTTAAATGAAAGTTTCTTCTACTTTTGATTATTAAATCAAACCGAACTCTGATCAACTTAGAGTTACTGAAAATAAAGAATAGGAGGTTATATGCAAACTTTCGATCGACTGCTTATACAAGGAATAAAACAAGCAGTAGAAAAATATAAACAAATTGCTCCAGAGGGGCTTTTGTCAGATCTTTATATTCAATGGTTGCCGGAAGAAGCTTTGCTAAAGTTTTATGATGACGATGAACACTTTCTTAGCGAGCTTTCGACAGATACATTGGATGAGCTTATCAGTGACGAGTCAATAAGTAGTACGCTCGACCAGCTTCTTAAAACAGAAGAATTGGTAGCATTGCTTAATTCTGACTTTACGCTTCGTCCGTTTTCAATGATGCTGGTTGATGAAGAGATGAAAAACATCAGCGAGCACTTCTTACTTGATTCCGATGCCATGGTTCTTGATCGAGGATTTATGGAACACCTGGATAAAGAGTTAAATGATTTTATGGATAAACTATTCGGGGATAGTCAATAATTTCGATTATTCCCGTTGAACCTATAAAGCAGTCGGTTTCGGTGACGAAATCGTCTGCTTATTTCTTAATCAGAATATTTTAAATGAAGGAACTTTTCGTATTATTAAAAAGGTTTGTACCGCCTTATAAGAGGTATTTAGTGTTGAATATATTATTCAATCTGCTATCTACATTTCTTAGCTTGTTTTCGTTCGGTATTATCATTCCAATTCTGCAGATACTTTTCCAGATTGATAAGAAAACGTATGAATATATCCCTTTAGATTCGGCCGAATCCTTAAAAGATACGTTAATCAACAATGCATACTATTATATCACATCCATGATTGATTCTTATGGAGAGTCTTTTATGCTTATGATTCTGGGGATCTTCCTGATTATTATGACATTGATGAAAACTGGATCCGGATACATGGCATCACACTTTATGATTCCGATTCGTTCAGGGATTGTTCGTGATATTCGTGTAACGTTGTTTAATAAGGTGCTGGATCTTCCGATCGGATTTTTTACGAATGAACGAAAAGGAGATATTATAGCTCGTATGACCGGAGATGTCGGTGAAGTGGAGAACTCTATTATGTGTTCACTTGACATGTTATTCAAGAATCCGATTATGATTGTTGTCTACTTCGGAACGATGATTGCGCTGAGCTGGCAGCTGACACTCTTTGTGTTTGTGCTTTTGCCAATCAGTGGTTTTATTATGGGCAAAGTAGGGAAGAAACTTAAAAAGAGCTCTTCGATCGGACAACAGCAATTTGGTGATCTGTTGTCACAGATAGATGAAACATTAGGCGGATTGAGAATTATCAAGGCGTTCAATGCTGAGAAGAAAATAGAAACGAGATTTAAGAAAAGTAACGATGCTCACCGAAAAACGATTAATCGGATCAGTCGTCGTTATGCTCTTGCTCATCCAATGAGTGAATTTCTGGGTACGACAACAATTGCGATTGTGTTGTGGTATGGAGGTTCACTGATTCTGACAAACAGTAGTTCTATTGATGCAGCATCATTTATCTACTACCTGATCATATTCTATAGTATCATTAATCCGGCGAAGGAATTCTCGAAAGCAGCATATGCGATTCAACGAGGACTGGCTTCCATGGAGCGTGTAGATAAAATTCTTTCAGCAGAGAATCCAATTAAGGATCCTGTATCACCTGAGAAGGTTGAAAGCTTTACTGATGCCATTGAATTTAAGGATGTCTGGTTCAAATACCAGGATGCCTGGATTCTTAAAGGGGTAAATCTACGTATCCCGAAAGGGAAGAGTGTGGCTCTGGTTGGTCAGTCAGGTTCTGGTAAGTCTACTCTTGTAGATATGATTCCCCGTTTTTATGATGTACAGAAAGGATCAATTACAATTGATGGTCATGATATTCGCAATCTTTCGGTGAATAATCTCCGTTCATTGATGGGGAATGTCAATCAGGAAGCGATTTTGTTTAATGATTCGTTCTATAATAACATATCCTTCGGAGTCTCTTCGGCGACGGATGAGCAGGTGGAAACAGCTGCTAAAATCGCAAATGCACATGATTTTATTATGGCTACAGAAGAGCAGTATGAAACGAGTATTGGTGACCGTGGGTGTCGATTGTCCGGAGGTCAGAGACAGCGTTTGAGTATTGCACGTGCGGTATTGAAAAATCCGCCGATTATGATTCTTGATGAAGCTACGTCTGCACTGGATACAGAGTCGGAAAGACTGGTGCAGCTGGCGCTCGAAAATCTGATGCGAAATCGTACTTCTGTGGTGATTGCTCACCGCCTGTCAACGATTAAGAATGCAGATCTGATCTGTGTGATGCATGAAGGAGAGATTGTGGAGCGAGGCTCACACGAGGAGCTATTAGCTTTAGATGGATATTATAAAAGGCTGTGCGATATGCAGAGCTTCTAAAATAAGAATAAGCCAGCACATAATGATGCTGGCTTTTTTTATGGGTTGTTTTTATCCGAATGTTCCGAAAAGTAATGTTTGAAAATGATCCATGCCATGAAGATGCTTCCGGCTACACCTCCTGTTGTAATAATCAGAGCATCCATACCTAAGGTAG
>JBOFXU010000019.1:0-1395 GCA_051654305.1 Bacteroidales bacterium
ACGTTCCGCATCAGCGACTACACCGAAAATGAGTTTAACAACCTGTATGCGGAATTCGACAAAGTGGAAAAAGTTCCGTCTCAAATGGAGGCTGACTGCAAAAACGAATTGTTGATGAAGGAACTTCGCCCATGGTTGACCGAATTTGGAAAACTTGGAACACGGGGTAAAAAATCACTCGATCTGATCAAAATCTCGAAATCGGGAGATAATGCCGGATTCTGGAACAGCTATGTAGCAAATCTGATGAGTGAAGAGCAGAAAAAAGCCTACAACGAGCACAAATCGGGTACGATGAAACTTCAGCCGTTCTACGAGAATGCAATGGACGACATGGTATTTGACTTCTATAAAAATCTGACCGGAGAGATTCCTCAGATCTATCTTGGAGTAGGAACCTACAACAACCTGAGCACTCCTCAGAGTAAGCTGATGTTCGACAATGACTCTACGACACATTACACGTCGGGGATCGCTCAGAAAACCGGCAACTGGATCGGAACCGATCTTCGTACGGTCAGAGAGGTTTCTGAAATCGTGATTCTTCAGGGAAGAAACTCAGTAGACGATGTGGATTATTTCGACCACACCATCCTCGAGTACTCTGCGGACGGTAAAACCTGGGAAGCTCTGACGCCTGCTCTGGAAAAACAGTACATCATCACATGGACAGGAGCTCCGGTGAAAGCGCGCTACGTGAGAATCCGCAAACTGGAGTCGGCGAAGAAAAACTGGGCTGCCGTGCGTATCTTCGACATCAACCCGATCAGTCCTGAGAAATTAGGATTTGCCATCGAAGCTGCTGATACTAAAAAGGCGCTGTATGCCTTCGACAAAAACCCGGCTTCTTCGTACATCAGCAAGGAGACGTTCAGTTTTGGTCTGAAAACCGGAACAACAGCATGCACATTGCTTACGAAACTCCGCCAGGGAAGTGTTGTTGTCAAACAATTAGGTGCCGACCAGAAGGTCATCACCGAAGAGCGTTTCAACAGCGCATATATTAACTTTACGGTTCAGCCGAAAGTAAAAAAAATAGTAGTGGAAGGTGATCTCGAAATCTTCGAAGTAATCACAAAATAAAGCAGATAAGCATTCTTACTGCTGGATTCATCCCACTTCAAAAAAAAGAAACCCATCCCGACCAACAAGTGTCAGGATGGGTTCTTTTTTTCCTCTCTACGGCTTTTTCATGTTTTTATTCGTCACCATTTGCAACACGCTGCCGGATAGACTGATACGTATGACGAATCCCCCTTCCGATTCGTCACCATTTGTCACCATTCGTCACACGAGCGATTTAGTTCTCCACCGCTCTCCCCACCCCGCTGAATTTTCAAACGTATCAACGCGCCCGTTCATACGTATCAACGTAAACGTTCATTTAAATGAAAA
>JBOFXU010000020.1:0-3888 GCA_051654305.1 Bacteroidales bacterium
AAGCCACTGTCAGAAATCGTCAAAGAATGGTTGAAAGAGAAGTATAATAAACCGGGGAATGTTTTTGTTGGTGTGACGCATCGTCTGGACAGACCGGTTAGCGGAATTGTAGTGTTTGCAAAAACAAGCAAGGCTCTCACGCGGCTAAATGAAATGTTTCGTATTGGTGATATCAAAAAAACCTATTGGGCAATTGTAAAGAATGAGCCTAAGAATATCGAGGGAGAGTTGAAACACTGGTTGGTACGAAATGAAAAGCAGAATAAATCCTATGCCTATGATATGGAAAAGCCGAATTCAAAATTGGCGATTCTAAATTATAAGTTATTGGCAAAATCAGATCGGTATAACTTATTGGAAGTAGATCTTAAAACAGGACGTCACCATCAGATCCGTTGTCAATTAGCGAAGATGGGCTGTGTGATCAAAGGTGATTTGAAATATGGAGCTGATCGATCTAATCCGGATGGTGGAATATCTTTGCATGCACGTCGTGTTCGTTTTATACATCCCGTATCTAAGCAGGAAATTGTAGTTGAGGCTCCTGTTCCAAATGATTCATTATGGAAAGCCTTCGAACAGGCACAGGAACTATAGAATAACAAAGAGAGTCACATTACTGTAATTGTAAATGTGACTCTCTTCCTTTTAATACTACACTATGAAAACTCTATAAATCCAATTCTAGCCATGTATAATAGTAATAGAAACAACTCTCCGCTGCAATTGAGTTGTAAACTCGCAGATCTCCGAAAGAACACCAATCGAGAGTACGGAAACTAATGCTGATAGAAAAATAGCAATTTAATTTATTACTCGTAGCATGAAATAAAACATGATGGTTTTGTCCACAGCCATTACGAGAGAGTTGTTCTTGTTTGATTTCTTTACATTATAACAGCACTTTGGGAGTTTTTGTTTATGAGTGATAGAAAAAAACATTGTTGTTTTCTATCACCTCTAAATCAGAATCTGAAGTTATTCTCCAATAAAGCTACCATAACGATGGTATTCAAACGAAATACTCTGTTCTTTTAAATAGTGCAATAGCTCAATGCGACCCTCTGAAAGCGGAGCCATGTTGGCAACATAAATGCCTTTCTCAGCTGCTTTTTGCCAGATTCCTTCTGAGATATTCTGGGAACAGGTTCTGATTCGTTCGAAACTTTCCATCTTGCTTATGAATGTAGCCTCATCTTCAGTCTTCACACTGCATCCGCAGATATTTGCAATCTGATTAATTTCTTCCGCATGGGGATAGCTGGCATTCATGGAGATCGTAAGTGGTGTTTTACAGCCGTAAGCACCTAACGCTACCAATGCAGCATCGATCACCTTATCGGTATCAGTAAGGCGAAGGCAGCAACTTTTCAGAGGTAGGTAACGAGTTGTATTTTCCTCCCCATAAAGTTTATTCACATCTGTTTCCTTACAGAAGACTTCATCATAATTATGAGCATAACTTCTGATCGCACGTTTGATACGTGTCAGTTCTTCGCTCCGGGTGAACATACTCTGAAGTTGCTCAAAGTAATTTACCTTCTCGTCTTTTCCTGCAGAGATCTGTTTTTCTGTGAAATGAACAAAAGAGGATACGTAGTTTACTCCACCTGCTTTGAGCCCACCTCCGAATGCGGAACGTTTCATTCCCCCAAATGGTTGTCTGTTTACGATCGCTCCGGTAATTCCCCGGTTAATATATAGGTTGCCGGCTTCTATTTTTGATTTCCACAATGCTCTTTCATCTTTACTGAGGGTCTGTAGACCTGATGTAAGACCAAACTCCAGGGAGTTTACTAATTCGATTGCATGTTCCAGGGAGTCTGCACAAACAACAGATAATACCGGTGCGAAAATCTCATTCTCAAACGTAAAGTTGCCTTTTTTTACTCCCCACTTCACACATGGTCTAAGAATGTATTTTTTCTTGTCCAGATAGGTAGGTGCAACCAACCACTCCTCGCCTGGTTGAAGCTCAAGAGCTTTTTCCAGTTTGTCATTCGAGTTTGTGATCATAGGTCCTACAATATTGCTAAGGTTCCATGGTGATCCACATTGGATACTGGTTACTGCATCTATTAGTTTCTTCTTGAATGCAGGATCATTGTAGACTCCTTTTTCCAGAATAAGCAGAGAGCAAGCGGAGCATTTTTGACCAGCATTGCTGAATGCCGAAGTGATAATATTTTGAATAGCATGATCCTGATCACCACATTCTGTAACGATGATCGCATTTTTCCCACCAGTTTCTGCCGAAAGTGGGCATTTTGGATTTTCTTTTAAAATAGCAAAAGCGGTATCCGTTCCTCCTGTAAGGATTGTATGTCCGATGACTGGACTTGTAATTAATTTATTCAATGTTTTGCGTCCGTCACATACGACTACCTGAAGTGTATCTTTCGGAACACCAGCATCCCAGAAGCATTGAGCGAATTCCCACGCAATTGGTGCAGCAACGGTAGCCGGTTTTAGGATTACGCGATTACCTGCAGCAAGTGCCGCAGCAACTCCACCTGTCGGAATCGCAAGAGGAAAGTTCCATGGAGATACTACAAGAACAACACCTTTAGGAGTGTAGCTTACTGAATTAAGTTTTTCAAAATCAACCATGGTTATTGGATAGAATCGGCAGAAATCAACTGCTTCAGAAACTTCAACATCTCCTTCCATAATTGTTTTTCCAGTAACAGCAGCCATGCAACCAATCAGATCTCCGCGTTTTGCATTAAGCAGATCTGCAGTCTTCATTAAAATGCGCTTGCGTTCAGCCAGAGGAGTTGAGCTCCATTGACTGCTATCTTTTCCGGCAATATCCAGAATGTGGGTCATTTGTTCTTCGTTACAAAGTCCCATTTGATAGGTCATTACCGATTCCTCCTGACTATTGTCGATATACGCTTTATGGGATGAGCCATCCACAAAATCTTTACCTACCTGTACCGGGATGTTTATAGGAGACTGACCTGCAGCTCTTTTCCATTTTGCAAGAATGCCATTAACCCAGTCTTTTTGAGGGAGTAAGTCGAAATTTGTATCCGGTTCATTTATGAAGGTATCCAGATTTCCTTTCTCTGACGTTGGAAGAGTCCGGTTCTGTTTTCTCTTTGGAGTGCTGGAAATCTCACTACGCATATTATAGGCAGAGGAAAATTGCTCTACAAGGAAATTCCACTCTGAGCTACCTGGTTTTAAGTTGAAAGAATAACGTAGGAAATTATCTTTACTGGTATTCTCGTCCAGACGACGAACCAGATACGAAATAGCATTCAGAAAATGCTCTTTCTTTACTACAGGAGTATAAAGGATAAGCTGTTTGTCCATCGAACGCATAGTGCGGGCAAGGTGGTTAGCCATACCTTCAAGCATTTCAAAAGAAAGGTAATCCTGTACCATGTTCTTTTTGCTTAGCAGGAAGGCATAACCTATGGTAAACAGGTTGTGAGAAGCAACACCTACACGAAGCGCTTTAATGTTTTCAGGTTTTAGAGCACGATCCAGAATTTTTAGATAGTTGGCATCAACGGCAACTTTCGTATCGTAAATTGGAACGCTCCAGTGTTTGAGTGAGGATATAACCTCTTCCATTTGCAGATTAGCACCTTTCACGAGTCTCATTTTCAATGGTGCACCCCCATTCTGAACACGTTGTTTCGCAAAGTCAAGCAGTTCTGTCTGAAGATCCCAGGCATCAGGCAGATAAGCCTGTATTACAATCCCGGCAGTATAGTTTTTGAACTGAGGCATGGATAATACTGTTTTGAAGACATCCATCGTTAAGTGAGTGTCTTTATACTCTTCCATATCCAGATTCACAAATTTGGAAACAGTTTCAACTGCAAAGTTTTGTTAAGGGTAGTCTATAGCTTTATGGAAAATTGCAGCAACACG
>JBOFXU010000021.1:0-1121 GCA_051654305.1 Bacteroidales bacterium
TTGAATAATTATTTTTCCTGTACTTCAATTACAACACGCTTCGGGTTAGCCCACCAACCGGTCATCGGTAGATCTCTAACCACAAATCCGAGATTATAGCTACCCGGATCTAACTCAAAAGACGTATCAAAAGTAATTAATTTCGTTTCACCGGGCAATAACGAAAACCCAGTCGCTACAATATCTTTTCGATAAAACAGCTCTTTTTTTCTATAGATCAAACATTCTATGGTCAATCCTCCCACTCCCTGCGGAGTAAACTGCAATGCAAAAGGATACGGATTTTCTACCCTCGCAGACAAGCTCAGAGAGTGATCTTTCCCATGCAATAAAAAATCTGTACTTCCCTCCGGAGTGACACACACCCGATGCGTTGGCACATATCCCTGCTTCACTACATAACGAAACACCTTATTGTTCGAAAGGATCAACTGCTGATCCCCCTCCTCCGATTCTACAACCACCGATTTACCCTTCCAATCCTCATCAAGGTTCCACAAACCATACTGACTGTTTCGATGGCTCCACTCCTGCTGACTGTTGGCCTCACCTCCACTATAAAAGCTATACAGGGCAGCATTCGAATAAGAGCTCTTCATCACCACCGGCATCTCACCCGCCACAGCCCGAATCTCCTTCATCGGAGCTTCATAGCCAAATCCCATAGCCGGAACTTGTATCCAACCGAAAATCAGATTCAATCTGGCAAACAGAAACAAAGAAAGCGTAAAAACAGACATATTTCGCACATAGCGATAGTTCCGCTCCGACTTTCTCGCATAAGCAACAACGCAAAGAATCACCCCCAACGATGAAGGCAACACCCATTGAGGCTGAACATGTCCCCGCAAAGTCGAAAAGCCGAAAAACAGCAGAAAGAAAACCGAGAGCACAAGAATCGTACGTTCAAACCGATCTCTAAACCGCTGAGCATAAAGAGCGATAAAAAACACCGGAAAGAGAAACGGATTCAACGTCCCCCAGATATTTCCCAAGTATTCAAATACATACCCCACCCTGAACGGCTTACTTCTGTCAGAAAGATGGTACTGAAACGATGCAAAATCATGCTCGTACTGCCAGTAAAAGTGAGGCAACAACGTCATCAGTGCAATCATTGC
>JBOFXU010000022.1:0-2017 GCA_051654305.1 Bacteroidales bacterium
GGAAGAGAAATTGGTGATCTCACGCCAGATCCCCGGCGGCAGAAGCAATCCCCGGTAAGGATGATTTAACGACACTGTGCGCGTATTGACTCCATCGTGAAGCGTAATATCAAAACTTCCTCCTACGGCAATGATCAGCTGATACAAATTTTTGTGTGCATGTGCTCCGCGACTCTCTCCCCCGGGAACATCATAGAGATAGTAAGCCCGTTTACACGAAAAAGGGATATGACGATTATTTTCTACTACGGTCAGATTTCCACAGTCATTCAGATGTTTCTCAAACTCAAGTATCGAACAGTCAAAAACAGAGGTTTGGTTCCCTTCCGGTGTACGAAGGGCTGGCTCACGCATTTCCTGAGCTGATTGCTTGCGCCGCGCTTTATGATGCAACTCATCCTTTTCCCAAATATAATCCTCAGGGTTATATCTCGTGGAAGAGAGTATCAGTGCCAGAGAATTTGTAGAGAAATTATTCATCTCCCTCCATATCCCGGCAGGAATATAGATTCCGTAATAGGAGCGATTGAGCGCATAGGTCTTCTGGTTTTTCCCATCCGAAACAACTACATCAAAACTACCCGACATGGCCACAATAAACTCCTCCGTCTGGCGGTAAGCATGTCCTCCTCGGGCTACACCTCCGGGGACATCATAAATCCAGTGAGAACGTTCAATCGAAAACGGGAGGTGTCTGTTGCTTTCTATAAAGGAGAGATTCCCCCTTCTGTCGATGATTTTAGGCAATTCGATAATTCTTACATTTTTGAGACTCATATCGTGGTTTTTTCGGACTCCGTGAACGGAAAGATTCTTTTTTTATATTAGAATCCAAAGTAAAAGAAAAAAAACGTATTCCCCTCATCCCTTATCTACTTTTCTGCACCACGACTATCAAAGACAAAAAAAAAGAGAAGACCCGTAAGTCTTCTCTTCTACATCTTATTATAAAGCCTGTAAACGTCCCAAATTGGATTTAGATAATTTATCTTCCGCATATTCGCGAGTTACATGCATTTCTTTAATATCCATGGATGGCACATCAAACATAGCATCCATCATAATACATTCTGTGATTGAACGCAATCCACGTGCACCCAACTTAAACTCTACCGCTTTATCCACAATAAAGTCAAGTACTGAGTCATCGAATGTCAGCTCCACACCATCCATATGGAAAAGTTTGTGGTATTGCTTCACAATCGAATTTTTCGGTTCGATCAGGATTCGACGCAATGCATCAGGATCCAGAGGATTAAGATAAGTAAGAATTGGCAAACGTCCGATAATTTCCGGAATCATACCAAATGCTTTCAAATCCTGAGGAGAAACATACTGCATCAGGTTATTGCGATCGATTTCCGACGTTTTCTTGCTGGCAGCATATCCTACTACGCGGGTATTCAATCGCTGAGCAATACGTTTTTCGATACCTTCGAAAGCTCCACCACAAATAAACAGAATGTTTTTTGTGTTTACAGCGATCATTTTCTGATCCGGATGTTTACGTCCACCTTGTGGCGGTACATTTACTACTGAACCTTCCAGCAGTTTCAGTAATCCTTGCTGAACACCCTCACCACTTACGTCACGCGTAATAGAAGGGTTGTCGCCTTTACGGGCAATCTTATCAATTTCATCAATGAATACGATCCCTTTCTCTGCTGCAGCTACATCGTAATCTGCCACTTGCAACAATCGGGTCAGCAAACTTTCAATATCCTCTCCCACATAACCCGCTTCAGTAAGCACTGTCGCATCTACAATGGTAAAAGGCACATGAAGCAAGCGCGCAATCGTACGGGCCAACAAAGTTTTACCCGTTCCGGTAGGACCTACCATGATGATATTTGATTTTTCAATCTCGATATCCTCTTTACTTTCGCGCTGCGTCAATCGTTTATAGTGATTGTAAACAGCCACAGACAAATAACGCTTCGCATCATCCTGACCGATTACGTATTGATCTAAAAACTCTTTGAGTTGCTGAGGAGTTGGAAGCTCTTTTCCTTCAAGT
>JBOFXU010000023.1:0-1470 GCA_051654305.1 Bacteroidales bacterium
AGATCAGACGCGAAGTAGTGCTTGTTGTAGATTACGTGCCGGGAGCACCATTGAGTGTCAGGATATCGCGTAAGCGTCATTTGACTGAGTTCTCGGATGCAATAGAGATTCCACCTCCAACAACACCATCGGAGCCTGCTTCTGAAATCCCTAACGAACTGGAAGAGGAAAAACACAAACGGAAATACAGTCCGAAAAGTCCGAAAACAAATTTACGGGTTGCCCTGCCTGATGGAAGGGTGATAAAGAATCGGTTTGCTTATGAAACTCTACTTGAAGTGATCCGGTATGCCGGAATAGAAAAGGTGAAATCGTTGAATCTCTATCAGAATGGGATACTATTAGTAGATACCAAACCAGATGATTATTACAATCAAACAGAGATAGTAAAAGGGTTTTATGTAATCACGCATAGTTCGACCAGTGCAAAAAAAACAATGATTGAGCGAATCTCAAGTGAGTTGAATTTACACTTGGTAGTTGAAATTGAATAGCCTAAAACATAAAATTACATCTTTCCATGAATTGACCGTTGATCATAGGCTCAAGAGGCTACACTACGTATTTCTCCTTATTAAATCCAGGGGATTGAGTGTCCTTTCTTTGATATTTGCAAGTCGCAGTATTTCACTTAGGGAGGTCTTGCAACGGTCCGCATCCATGATCGTTACAAAAATTGGAATGCGCTACAACGGGATAAGAAAACGGAAAAGAGGTAAGTGTCTACCTCCTTTCCAATTTCTCTAAGCGCATCAAAACAGAGGTTTGACTTCTGCCCATTTTTGCTGAAATATATTTGATACTTTTTCCACTTCGGTGAAGATCCAGCAAATACTTATCTGCCGCATTTGTCCATCTTTTATTCGCATTAGCGTGTTTTTGGTAAGTATCTCCGATTACTTTTTCCGGGTGTAGAAATTCATCCACAAACACGGATGGGAATCGCTTATCGTAGAGGACCATCGTTTTTAGTTTAGCTCGTGTTATGGCAACATAAAACAGCCTGCGTTCCTCGCCAAAAGGATACTTATCATTTTCAGTAAGCACATAGTTCAGCACCGGATCTTCATTGACCAGTGACGGGAAACCAAAAGTGTCTTTATTGCACTGAAGCAGAATAATATAATCCGCTTCGAGACCTTTAGATTTATGTACGGTAAGAAATTCTATCTCGCGGTCTCCAATTACATAGAATGCCCTGTTGCCTCTTCGTATGAGATTATACATGAACGAGAGGTAGTAATCATCAAACGAATATCTGCCAAGGAGAAAAATCGATTTATCTCTTGGGATCTGTGCAATTAATTGTGCGATAGTCTGGCAATAATTCGCTCTGTCATAGGCATAGAATTCAAGCTCTGTTTTGATATCCGAACGGAATGGTCGGATGTTCTTACGGATTTGAGCTTTATTTCGTTGAATAAATTGGGAGGAAAATCCGACTAATGGTTCTCCGAAGCGATAGGTAGT
>JBOFXU010000024.1:0-2194 GCA_051654305.1 Bacteroidales bacterium
AAAGAAGATCCCCTACCACTTGATCGACATCTGCGAACCTGGCTATAAATATAATCTGTTTGAATATCAGCATGACTTTTTTGAAGCCTACGAAGCCATAAAAGGGAAAGGAAAACTTCCTGTATTATGTGGGGGAACTGGACTCTATATCGAATCAGTTCTGAAGGCTTACCGACTTTTTGCGGTTCCTGAAGACAAAGAACTGAGAGCATCGCTCGCGGACAAAAGCCTCGAAGAGCTAACCTCTATGCTGAGTCAATACAAGGAACTACACAATACAACGGATGTTGATACGGTTAAACGTGCTATCCGGGCCATCGAAATCGAAGAGTATTACCTGAGTAGAAAAGCTGAACAAAACGAATTTGCTCCACTCAGCAGTCTTATTATTGGTGTGGATATTGATCGTGAACTTCGCAGAGAAAAGATCTCCCGCCGGTTGAAAACCCGCTTCGACGAAGGTATGCTTCAGGAAGTACAATCTTTGCTGGACGAGGGAATTGCACCGGATGATTTGATTTACTACGGACTGGAATACAAGTTCATGACGCAACACCTCATCGGTCAGCTAACCTTTGACGAGATGTATAAAGCCCTGGAAACGGCCATTCATCAGTTCGCGAAACGACAAATGACCTGGTTCAGAGGGATGGAACGACGTGGATTCCAGATCCACTGGATAGATGCCACTGTTCCGGATTCGGAGAAAACAAATATCGTGCTCGATTTGCTGGAGAAATAAAATCCACAGACACCCTTAACAAGCAGAATATAAACAAGATAAAAAAGATTCTTCCGATGCAGAAATATATTTCTTCTAAATCGGTAAGATCAGCGAGAATAACACAATGAGAATTTATAAATCGGCGAGGATTGCAATGCTGCTGGCATTCTTTTTACTCTTACTAAGTTCGTGTGGTACTACACGAAAAATGAATAAAAAGATCGCATATCTTTCCAGCGAGACTGGTATTCCCCTAAACAAACACGACAACCTGAAGCTGTATGAGGAGTCTGCAAAATGGTTAGGAACGCCCCACTGTTCACGCACAAGCAGGAAAGAGTGCTTTGACTGCTCATCTTTTGTTGCAGAGGTTTACAAGGCGGTCTACCAAAAGACTATTGGAAGAAGCTCACAGGATATGCTAACCAAACATTGCCGTCCGAAAAACAAAAGAGCTCTTAAAGAAGGTGATCTGGTATTTTTCAATACCAGCAACAAACCAAATGCTAAAACGACAAACCACGTAGGGATCTACCTCAAAGAGGGTGCTTTTGTACATGCATCTACGTCAAAAGGGGTAATCATCAGTAATCTCCGTGAACCCTACTATGTGAAAACGTGGTTAACCGGAGGAAAGGTAAAATAAAGCATTAACTTTGCAACGAATTTTCAACTATAACTAAATATGTTGACAAAAAATACAATCAAGTTCATTCAATCCCTGCAGAAGAAGAGAAACAGAGATTCAGAAGGGTGCTTTGCTGCTGAAGGTGACCGTTTGGTAAAAGACTTTATCTCCTTTTGCCGTTGCCGGATACTGGTTTGCACAGAGTCATTTCTCGCTTCACTTCCGGAAATTCCGGACGTAGAGGAGTTGATCATCTGCGACAAAGCACAACTTGAAAAGCTCTCTACACAGAAGAGTGCTCAGAATGCCATAGCGGTATTCTACCAGTTAAAACATGAGTTTTCACCGTCACTGCTTGAAGGGAAGCTTTCGCTTGCTCTGGACACAGTACAGGACCCGGGAAATCTTGGGACAATCATCCGCATTGCAGACTGGTTTGGTATCACTCATGTGGTCTGTAGCAGAGAAACAGTAGACGTATATAATCAGAAGACGATACAAGCAACCATGGGAGCTCTTGGACGAGTTCAGGTGCACTACACAGACCTTGCTGAACTTCTAAGCGCAACGGAGCTTCCGGTCTACGGAACTTTTCTGGATGGCACAAACCTGTACACCGAAGAGCTGACCCCGCATGGTATTATTGTGATGGGGAACGAAGGCAATGGAATTTCGCCTGCCATTGAGGCTTCTGTAACAAAGAAACTACTCATTCCGGGATATCCTGAAGAGAATCCGTTATGTGAATCTCTTAACGTAGGAGTTGCCACTTCTATTATTTGTGCAGAATTCAGAAGAAGATTAAGATAAAATAGGAATACATGAAACGAATACTACTTTCT
>JBOFXU010000025.1:0-1723 GCA_051654305.1 Bacteroidales bacterium
TTTTCTTCATTGATATAGTCCACACTATCTTTACGAGTAGCCAGCGTGATATAAAAATCATCATCCTTCGGAGTAAAATTCGGGTCGTATCGCTTGTTTAGTTCCTGTAACGTGAAGTTATCCGCCGTATTCATACGAATGCGGTCGAGCAACTGTACAAAGTCCGCATCTTTTTGCCTGTACACTTTGCGCACTTCTATTGGAACTAATTGGATATCCTTAAAAACCTTAGCCGAAAAAAAGAATGAGTTTTCGTAAAAACGATTGAGAATCTCTTTAGCATCTGAGGTAACAACCGGTTCTAACTGAAAAATGTCGCCAACAAATAATAACTGTTTTCCCCCGAAAGGTTCGCGCATGTTTTTAGAAAAAACCCTTAAAATACGGTCAATACAATCGATCAGATCCGCTCTTACCATTGATATCTCATCAATGATAATCAACTCTACGTTTTCGATCAGCTTTCGATGCGCCTTCTTGTATTTAAAGAACTCAAATATCCGGTTGTTTGTGAGACTTAAATCCGGATCGTCCGGCAGAATGGGACGAAACGGTAGTTTAAAAAATGAGTGTAAGGTACTACCATTCGCATTGATTGCCGCCACACCCGTTGGGGCAAGAACAACAAATTTCTTCTTTGTTGTCTCACATATGTGTTTCAGGAAGGTTGACTTACCTGTCCCTGCCTTACCCGTTAGAAAAACGGACTGGCGCGTGTACTGGATAAGATTCAAAGCATCCTGAAATTCGGGATTGTCGGTGTCTATGGTAAAACTCATATTTTTACTATTTACCTGCGAAGATACAAAATATTTATGAATTTTCCTTACAAATCAATCAAACAATACCCTTTAATGTTATTATTTATCGTTAATTGACCACATACGATGCCACTAACCGGTCATATCTGTCTCCCGGAGCCCGATAATATACTTTAATACTATATTCGTTCTGTGTTTCATAGTAATCGCCCTCCACAAATCCCGTCTGTCCTGCCAGCTTATTATTTGGCACATACAGGTACTGATAATTGTAAAGCCCCTGTTTGAGCAACTGAGAACTTACGTACCCTCTAAGCGATGCATCGTAACTCAACTCAAAGCGCTCATCCAGCAAATAATTACTTAATTCCCCGAACAGATAGATCTTACCGTTGATAAGCGGATCATCCAGATCAAGATAAAAATGAGTCATAAAATAGTCTGCCTCTGTAGCGCCATCCTCTCCCTCCAGAGTGCGCACAATATACTTTCCATTCTGATCCTGATCGTAACGGTACGATTTCCCTGCTCTCACACCATCAGGTTGCAGCACCACATGATAGTAAGGTTTCTCAAAAGAGACGGATTCAATCCCCATCCCTGAATATTTATGGGTTGTCATTTCAAATCGTCTAAATTCATTCCCTCCCGCAAACGTAAGCGTCGGGTTATTCTCATAGACAATCTCGTTATTCCCGATATAGACCGGATGAGTAATCAGCTGTTCGTTGTCCATCCGCCCATTTTGCTGCACAATCAGTTTCAATTCACTCTGTGGACTACGCACATTCAGCTTATCAGGGTGCACCGCTATCCGTAGCTGCTGGTTCGACTTCTTATAATCTTTCAGCGTAATTCCGCTCACTGTAGCCCCTACACGCACACACTCTTCCGACACAGAGAAGCAACCTGTTGCTAAAGGCTGATCCGAATGATCATAATCATAAACTTTTACCACATAG
>JBOFXU010000026.1:0-1373 GCA_051654305.1 Bacteroidales bacterium
GAACTTCTTAGCTCAAGCGAGCAACAAACTTAGTTCATGATGAAGATACGCGAATGCGGATCTGCCAATATCCAATAATATAATCTGCGCGAGATGTATTTTAAACCGCCGAATACACTTCACACAGATATGAGACAAGAAAACAGCAATGAGTCTCTTCTGGAGAAATCTGCCAATATTCAATAATAGAATCTGCGTGAGATGTATTTTGTTTGTACTAACAAGAATATCTCTTCATGCTTTGGAAAATGAATACCCCTCCTCAAAATCTTTTTCCCCCCAATAAACGTTTAATCAAACAAACAATACTAAATTTGTCCCATTAAAATAAACGAGATAATGAATAAATGTATAAAAACAGGCATATGCCTCGTTTTGCTTCTCACCACCAGCTCCTGCAGCAAAAACTTCGACGATAGGCTGCGCGGACAGTGGCAACTCCAGGAATACTCCGTCGGAGCAGAGCAAGTGCGGTTCGACCGTGTCTTCTACAAATTCAGCCGACAGGTTCTGCAGATCAGTGCCCCCGGAGGCGGAGCCTACGGACAGTTTTTCCAGGAAGGCGACTCCCTGTTTCTCGAATTGCCCGATCACGACAAAGTTCCCGATGCCTTTCGTCCTTTCGGATGGAGTACCACCCGCGAACACGTAGAGATCCGTTCGCTTTCCCGCCAGAAACTCGAACTAAGTCAGGGAACCAAGTACTGGCACTTCCGTAAATTCTGATCCTCTTACTCCCGATACAGAAACATTTATGAAAAAAACAATAGTTACTTGCGTCGTTTCACTGCTTGCCGGATTTCCCCTTTCCGCACAGTATGTCTCCGATATCCGTGTCACCTCCGATGTACGTGTCGGCACAGGTGATACTTCTCCCTTCTGGTTCACCGCCAATCAACACGGCTTGGGGTCCATTCAACCCAACAGTGCCTACCTGCGCGCAGGTATTTTCAAGACCATGCGGACCGATCGGCGGTTCGACTTTGCCTATGGACTCGATCTGGCGGGGGGCTACCACCTCGATGCCAATGTTATCGTGCAGCAGGCCTATGTCGATCTCCGCTACCGCTCCCTCTTTCTCTCCATGGGAAGTAAAGAGCGGGACGGACTTTTCCGCAACCCCTTATTAAGTACAGGAGGGACCCTTTGGTCGGGCAATGCCCGTCCCATCCCTCAACTCCGTGCCGGTTTCTACGACTGGGTACGTCCCTTCCGAGCCGATTGGTTTGCCCTGAAAGGAGACTTCTCATACGGGTGGTTCACCGATCAGAATTTCCAGAAGGAGTTTATCAGCAAGGAGAACGGAGTGTATGTCAAGGGAATTGTTTACCACCACAAATACATAGCCTTTAAATTCGGGACCGAGCAGACCC
>JBOFXU010000027.1:0-1519 GCA_051654305.1 Bacteroidales bacterium
TAGATGAAGTATGTAAATAGATACCAATTGTAATTTTAGACAGCGATATACTTGAAAGTCCCACTTTAATGACCATCTGGTCATTAAAGTGGGACTTTCTTATGAATAGCTAAGGTTTAGTTTCCTGAATTTTGATATATACACACTTTCGTTAATCCCCATTTTAGCTGTGAGAAAAATGCGGTCACCTCTCGGGGTGTACTTGTGTTGTTACTTTTCTTTATCGTTATATAAAGTGATTTACCCAAAGGAGAATTGGTGTCCAGGTATTTATTCTGAGAGAATATTCGATTCTCACTTAGTCCACACCAGGTTAAGCTCTGATCTTCAATAGCCCCGACCACTGATTCTTTGACCTCTATAAATTGATCTGTCGTTACAAGTAATGATTTATAGAGCTTGACTGAAATATCTTTGTAGATCGAATTAAATTTTAAGCGGACAACTCCTTCTGTTTCATTGCCTGTAAACTTGACTTTAATGGCATGCGTTTCGTGATTTTTTGCCTGCTCTATAGCCTCGATGGTAGCAGGGTCTAATTCGATAGCTCCACTTATCACTTCCACTGAAGCTTCGAAGAGATCAGAAGGGGTATCACTTCCGTCGTTGTCTTGATTTACAAAGCGCGCAAGGCAAATAGTGTAAGCAGCATTCTGTCCCTTTATGCCATATTGTTCGTAATTACTGTTCGACGTAGCTATGAAAAAACCTTCTCCAAAAATAAAATCATGCATCGTGATATCCCGAACTTCAAGGGTGTAATCAATATGATCAAAAACGTGTCCGTTGATAGCATCCTCTACTGTAGCAAAGCCAATCCCGGTAATTTCTGTGATGTTTATCTTATACCAATTGTTTTGCTTTAGTCCTGTTGCACCTCCGGCATTCGTTTCTTTAACTGCAATTTTGAAATACCGGATTTCTTGCACAGCCATTTCCGAAGATGGAGTGTTGCTATTCACTGCTGCTTCAATGATAACTGTTGTCTCCTGTGTCGCCGGGAATGAATACATTGGCAAATCTTTTGCACTAAATTCGTAGTGATCAGTCAACTCCGGATTTCTTACCTCCTTGTTGATTAAGAACCCCGTTTTCGGAGCTTTACAGAGCATAAGACGCTGTATCGAAAAACGATTATTCAGATCGTCTGACGTGGAAACAGATATTTTGGCAACATTGCGTCTTAGCATTAGTGGATCTCCAGTATGTGTGCCGTCACTGGTAATCGCAGAGCTATGGCTTATCCCGTTGGGGAAATCAAGCTTAGCATACATAACAAAGGGCATCTGTGGCATTTTATTGGTTTCGCGTTCCTGATACAGAGAATTCAGTACGTCATTCATTGTTGAAACGTGCGCCTGCCACGATGAAGCTTTTTGAAGAAGCATATCTTTCGCATTTGCGATTACGTACAACGTGCGTTTGGCCGTGGTATGAGGGATTTCTACCTGCGAAGAGACCACCTCGTATAAGTCGATGTACCGGTCATTCTCGTCAAACACCAGAACTTGCATTTCGT
>JBOFXU010000028.1:0-2095 GCA_051654305.1 Bacteroidales bacterium
ATCCATTTCCGCAAAGCCGACCTTTGCTCTTACGACGACATCTGCAATGTATTTCAGTTTGCCAAAGAGCAGTTTGGCGGAGTACACATTCTTGTAAACAATGGGGCGATCAGTAAATTCTCAAAACCGGTGTTCGATCTTACTCCAGACGAGTTCAAGAAAGTCATCGACACAAACCTGAACGGCAGTTTCATGTGCTGCAAACAGCTTATCGAAGCCAACAAAGGGTTAGCTTTTGGTCGTATCATCAATATTGCCTCTACACGCTGGCATCAGAACCAGGCAGACTGGGAGGCTTACGGTGCATCAAAAGGAGGATTGGTATCCCTGACTAACACCCTTTGTATCTCCCTTTCTGATACTCCTATCACGGTCAATGCCATCAGTCCGGGCTGGATCCAGTGTTCCGACTACGATTCTCTTTCCGTACAGGACCACAAACAACACCCTTCCGGTAGAGTCGGTGTACCCGAAGATGTAGCTCGTCTTGTGATGTTCCTTTCGGACTCATCCAACGATTTCATCAACGGAGCCAACATCATTGTGGATGGCGGTATGACCAAAAAAATGATCTATCACACCTCTCAGGACTTCTGGCAGGAATAATCTCCCGCAAAGCTCTGTATCCACTCCGGTTGCCACCTTCCCGATTCGGGGAAAGCGGCAACCGGTTTTGTGTTTTTAAATTATGAAATTTATATATATATTTGCATCTAAACTAAAGAACACAACTGATACATTCGCTATGATGAACCGCTCGATGAACAAACGAATTGGAACCTTTATCTTCGTGACTGCTCTATTTATGCACAGCTGTTCTGCACCTGCAGAAACCCCGCAAGACAAAGTGGATTCCTTTCCCGATATCTACCCTGACTATGTGCAGGCTACTATACCACCGAACATCGCCCCGCTGAACTTCCAGGTCAAAGGTGCCTCTCAGATCAAAGCACAACTGATGGTCGATGGAGAAACACACCTCGAAATTAAGCACACCGATCAGATCCGTATCCCGCAAAAACAGTGGAAAGCCCTTCTGAATGAACATCCCGGGAAAACTCTTCAGGTGCAACTCTCGGTATGGAACGATCAGTACCCCCGCGGTGTCACCTATAAACCTTTCCCGATTCACGTCGCTCCCGACTCCATCGATTCCCATCTCGTTTACCGGCTGATTGAGCCCGGATACGAAGGCTGGAACCGCATAGAGATTCTGCAACGTCCGCTTTGTTCCTTCGACGAACATGTAGTATTCACCAACCAATTGCTCGACAATGGTTGCATCAATTGCCACTCCTTCCGCGACTATTCGGCGAAAGATCTGATGTTTCATGTGCGGGGCAGCAAAAACGGCACCGTCATCGTACGCGACAATCAACCCGAGGTCGTACGCCTCGAAGCGTCCGGACCTCAGAAAAACGGCACCTACCCCATGTGGCACCCATCGGGCAATTTCATCATACTCTCTTCAAACACAACCCGACAGGCATTTCATGCCTATGGCGACCAACCACTCGAAGTGTATGATCTCGAGTCCGATCTGATTCTTTATGATGTCAATCGCCGTCAGGTCATCAACGACAACCGGTTTATCACCCCCGACGCCTTCGAAACCTTCCCGGCATGGGCACCCTCAGGCGACAAACTCTACTTCTGCACGGCAGCTCCCAAAAATATGCCATTACAGAAAGATTCACTCTGGTACTCCATCTGTGCCGTTTCGTTTGATGCACAAAACGGCAGTTTCGGACAACGCATAGACACACTCTACAACGGAGAACGACACCGCAAAAGTGCCTCTTTCCCACGCATATCTCCCGATGGGAAATACCTGCTATTTACCGAATCCGACTATGCTACCTTCCCGATCTGGCACAAGGAAGCAGAGTTAAAAATGATTCGTCTAAGCGATCATGCCCTTATGCCAACCGACATACTCAACAGCCCCGAGAGCGAAAGCTACCACTCCTGGTCTTCCAATGGCAGGTGGCTGGTATTCAGCAGCCGCCGTCTCGACGGACTCTATACACATCTCTATCTGGCACATTGGGATACCGAAGGCAATTGGTCTAAACCCTTCGCTCTGCCTCAGTCC
>JBOFXU010000029.1:0-15773 GCA_051654305.1 Bacteroidales bacterium
AAGAGCCTCAATGCTTACATTTTTGTCAGAATTAGAAGCCTGTGTTAATGATGACACAAAGTCGGATTTCATCCGTACCTCGCACAACTTTTTAACTTGATCGCACATTAGGGGGATCAAATAAGGATAAAAAAAAGGGCTCTGCACATAAGAATGAATCTTACTATGCAGAGCCCTTTTTTAGAGGATGGATCAGGAACTGGTCCCGAAACCATTATTTTTTAGCGTACACTTCAGCAATTTTTGCTTTCATATCCTCGCCACGAAGATCACGGGCAACGATTGTACCATCAGGAGCAAAAAGAATGATCTGAGGGATTCCCTCGATGCCATAAAGTGTAGTAGCATCGTTGTTATCCGAAGCATACAAGTGCGACCAAGTCATCCCTTCAGCCTCACGAGCCTGTTCTGATTTTTCTTTCGAGTCCCACACGTTTACTCCAAGAACAATCAGACCTTTGTCCTTGTATTTGTTGTGAAGTTCTTTTAGATTTGGCATTTCTGCACGACATGGACCACACCACGATGCCCAGAAGTCTGCCAAAACGTAGTTGCCTTTGCCTACAAACTCAGACAATGCAATCTCTTTACCGGCTGTATCTTTTCCTTTGAAATCAACAAACATCTTTCCGGTAGATGTCATTTCGGCATTCTCTTTGGATGTACGTACTTTAAGAATCGGAGTGAAGTTTTTTGCTAACGGCATTTGTACAAAAGCAGAATCAATCTGAGACAGGCTCATCTCCGGCACTTTTGTCCACAGACAGTAAACACCAAGCATATTGTCTTTATTCGCTGCCAGGTACGTGTCATACAACGCAGCGTTTTTCTGTGTTGCCTCTTCGCGTACAGCTCCGAATGCTACTTTGAATGAGTCTGAGTTCATCGGATAAACACGGCTCAGGCTATCGTAAGCTTGACGCAGGGCTTTCATATTTGCTGAAGTTTCTGTTGTCAGCTTGCCCAACTGACCATTGAGGCCGGTGCTGCTTACAGTAGACTGATTCGGATCCAGTGCCACAGTGATCTCTTCGTTTGCAGCGATTACGTTGCTATAACTACGACCAAGAATCATACGATAAATCGTAGGGGTATCTGCTACTCCGGTAAAAGAGAATTTACCATTCTCTACCAATGAACTATCTACCATCTTACCATTCACATAATCGTGAAGATAAACATATTGACCGTTGAAGGTTGAATCAGGAGCTGTCCCTGAAATAGAGTATCCTTTCGGAGTCGTAGTACAAGCAGTTGCCAGAGCAAGTGCTGAAGCGAAAAGAAGAAGTTGTTTCATACGTTGAAGCTATTTATTAGTAACTTTTAAGGCGCAAAAGTAACGCTTTTTTTAAGTTATCATTGGATTCATATCTCTTTTTTATAAAAAAAGCCAGCTACCTCCAAAGAGACAGCCGGCTGATATTTAATAGAGTTCTTTTGTTGCCAGATCGACCAGAAAATCGGTTACTTTCTGGAGCAGATCCGCAACATATGCTTTACCCTTCTCGGCAGTCGAAAGACTCGGATCACCGATACCTGTGTCGCGTGTTGCTTTATTCCAGATACGCGGTGTCCAGGCTACGCCCTCGTTGAGACCATCAATGGCAAAAGGACGACTTTTTCCGTTACCTGCCTTATTGAGATCCACTTTTCCCGGATAGTAGTGCATCATGACTGATGTTTCGAGTTCACCAGCATGGTTGTCCGGATTCTCGAAATAAGTACTCATAGGTAGTACCGCAAACCAGTTGATCACGACAATGAGAAAATCAGGAAAATCTACCGAAAGATCTCTCACGAACGACTGAAACGTATTTCCGCCATGACCGTTCATAATTACGAGTTTGCGTATTCCCTGAGCCGACAAAGAGCGAACAACGTCTCTAAGCAGGAGCTTTTGCGTTTCGGTCTGCAAGTGAATACAGAAGGGTTCCTCTCTTTGTCCCGGATTCTGAGATCCGAAAGGAATCGCCGGAAGAACCATCACGCGTATATCCCTTTTGGCTGCAGCCTTAGCTGAATCGATAGCAATGCTTCGAGCCAGAAGGAAGTCTGTGCCATACGGCAAATGGTAGTTGTGAGGTTCTGTGGCACCCCAAGGCAAAATGGCCAAATCGTACTTTTCATGTTTTAGCTCGTTAAAACAAGCATGGGTCAAATCATTTTCAATCATATATCAATTAGATTTAAAGAATGGATATTTCGTCGACAAACAGGAATGCCGGTTTACCTTTTCCGGCATGCCATTGCGGCATTTGCTTCAAGCTTACAACTTCAACACGTACATAGCGGGCTGAAGTCTGATTCAAAGCAACGACATGTTTTTCTATTTTTGTGCCATGCTCCTTCGACACATCGAAGGTCTGGCGTTTGATCTCTCTGAAATTCGCACCATCGTCAGAGACAGAAACCACAACGGCTTCGGGACCAAAAATCCAGTCACCTGTCTGTTCACAAGTGCTGAAAGAAACTTCGGACACCGAGGTGGGTTCGAGCAGATCGAACGTGGCACTGAGATTCTGATTATTGAATCCTAACCAAAGGCCCGAACGGTAGTTTTCTTTCCCGATCAATCCGTCATTGAGAATAATCGCTCCGTCAAAAGTAAAACTTTTGTGCGATGGTGTATTCAGCTGAACAGGTTTCAGAGTCGCTTTATTAAAGGCAAACGACTGACTAAGAACTCTCGAAGGTTTGCCATCGCGGAAGGCTGCAGCTTTCACCTCCATGGTCTGGTCTATGGCAACAGGCGTAGTGTAGCGCGGACTTTGTTCCGTCGGTACAGTGCCGTCCGTAGTATAGTGAATTACACCTCCGTCTAAAGCTGATAACTCGAGAGACTGAGAATTGTTCACTGTATCCCGAAGCAATTTCTTATGAACATCGAACACGTGCTTCGCATAGTTAAAGTTTTTCTCGTCGTAATGTTTCGCCAAAGCAGCTACACGAATCAGAAACTGATCGTAATCTTTCGGCTGGTTGCTCCATCCGGCTTCGCTTAGCGCAGCCAAACGAGGGAGAAGCATATACTCCACCTGACGGAACGTTTTCATATACTCTGTCCAGATGTTTGCCTGTACCCCAAGAATATGTTTTGCAATCTCGGGACGCACTGATTCAGGAAGTGGCTGGAAGCTATATGCTCTCTCGAGCGTAATACAACCGCCGATCGCCTGTGGTTCAAGCTCAGTATCATCGGACTGATAGTAGTCAAAATAGCAGTGGGTCGTTGGCGAAAGTATCGCATCATTCCCCGACTCAGCTGCCTCAAAGGCATAGTTAGATCCTCTCCACGCCATAACTGTGGCAGTTTCGGAGAGTCCCCCTTCTATAATTTCGTCCCAGCCCAGCAAGGCTTTTCCTTTATCGTTGAGATATTTCTCTACCGATTTGGTAATATAGCTCTGAAGGCGCTCTTCTGCGGAGTGAATAGAGTCCGACTTGAGTCCAAGCTCACGGATCTTCGCCTGACATTTCGGACATTTTTCCCATCTGACCTTCGGACACTCATCGCCCCCTATATGGATGTATTTCGATGGGAAAAGTGGAAGGACCTCATCGAAAATATCGTAGATGAAAGGCAACATCGTCGGATTACCGGCACAAAGGACATCGTCGAAGACACCCCAGGTTTCGGCTACCTTATAGTTTTTGCCGGTGCAACCCAACTCAGGATACGAGGCAAGTGCAGCAAGCATATGTCCCGGAAGATCGATCTCGGGAATGACAGTAATATAGCGATCTGCTGCATACTGAACAATCTCGCGGACTTCGTCCTGAGAGTAGTATCCACCGTGGGGCGTATTGTCATATCCCCCCGCACTTACCGTACGCGCTCTTTTCGAACCGATTTCCGTCAGTTTCGGGTATTTTTTTATTTCGATACGCCAACCCTGGTCTTCGGTAAGATGCCAGTGGAAGGTGTTGATCTTGTGCATCGCCAGAATGTCGATAAAACGTTTTATCGAATCGGTCGTTACAAAGTGACGAGCTACATCGAGATGAGTCCCACGGTAACTAAAACGCGGGGCATCATTAATCTGGACACCATTCAGCACCGCTTCCGGAGTTTTGGTGTAGCTATAGGTCGTAGGCAGCATCTGAATCAGCGACTGAAATGCATAAAATGCACCATTTGGGGCAGATGCTTCAATCTTGATTCCGTCGTTCCCCACAGTCAGCTGATACCCTTCGGCTGGAACTGTAGCTACTTGCTCAAACTGAATTTTAAGACCGTTACCGGTAGTTGGTTTCAGCTTATATTTCTCGACCAGCAGGGTTTGAAGCTGCTGCGCCACGTTGTTGAAAGAGGTATCTGAGACTACGATTTGATATTCGCTGCCCGGAGCGAATGAAATCTTACCGCTTTTAGCAACCAGTTCATTGGGCTGTGGAACGATTTTGTAGTCGGCACTACTCTTTGATTCGGTGCAGGCAAAGAGCCCGAACAGAGAAAGAGAGAGGGCCAGAGCCAGTTTCTTCGTTTGTTTCATTGTCAGAATTTGTGTGTCGTAATTAAATTGTGTCTTAAAAGGCTGTTAAAATAAACATTTTTTGGAAATATATTAATCAATACAGATAGAATTTACTTCATCGGTGCGAATTCCTGGCTTCAACTCACCCCCCACAATAAATAAAACACCATCGCGGTAAACGACTCCAGCTCCGGCACGGGCTGTGGGAGAATAAGTCCCAATCTGTTGCCACTGGCGTGTCTGAATATGATAGGTATAAAGCTCTGTATTGAACTGGTACCACTCCACCGGATGGGTGAGATAGTTTGATTTCGCTGCACTTAGTGAATCGGCACGAAACAGTTGCCCCGCTTTGATGGCTTCTTCGATTTGTCGTCCGGCATCAAGTGCTTCGATAAAACGGGCACGGTTTACTCCTCCTCCGATCAGGAGAACAGAGTCGTTGAGCGAAACGCCAAAACCACCAACCATCGCCGGAGGAGTCTGATCGTGTGCCGAAAGAGGCAGCTCGGACTCGAGACTCCAGGTATTACTCTGAGGCTCCCAAGCATAGACTTCTGAGGACAATACTGGAAGTTCGGTCAGCGATCCGGCCTGAAATCCGCCCAGAAGAACAATTCCTCCGGCTCTGCCCTGAAGAAGCTGAGGTTGTACGCGTCCGGCTCCCGGAAAGTCAGGTAGTTCGACCCAAGCTTTTCGTGTGGAAAGATCGAGCATATAACATTTGTTCTGTACCTTGCCATTAACATTTCCACCTCCTGCATAGATTTTTCCGTTCTGGAGAGTGGCTGCAAAATTATCCATGGTAGCAGGCAACGAAGGGAGTGTATCCACGTGCAGCTGTCCATTGTAGCGAATGGTATAGACCGAGGTATAGGCTCCCTCTTTGTTGTTACCCCCGAGACAGATCCATTCGTCGCCGCTCACCACCGATGCACCATAGGCAAGGGCGCGGGGAAGCTGACCGATGGCCTGCCACTGATGCTGAAGCGAATCATAGCGATAAATGTCGCTATAATATTCCTTTACTCCACCACGGGAAGCGGGCTCTCCGGGGAAATTACACCCTCCTGCCACGAAGAGTTCTCCATTAAGCAGTCCGGCAAAAGGAGCCGAAACTCCCTGAACTGAATCATTGTTTCCGATCGGCAAGGCCGCAAGCGGAGTCACCTTACCGGTGATCCGCACAGCCTTTTTTTCTTGAACACAGCCCAGTGTCGCAAGGGCTAAAGCGTATAAAAAGAGTTGTTTTCTCATAAATCAATAGTTACTGAAGGGGTGAAGTCTGAAACGTTGATGCCGGTAATCCTGCCTGATTGACCAGATTAGCTCGGGTAAACGGCTGCCATGCGTAACGCACGTATTTCGGATGTTTGACTTGCTTGTGCCACACTTTCACCTCATCGTTTACAATAGCTGCTTCGGCAGGATAAAATACCCCCGACTCATCGGCAATCTCGAAACAGGCTGGTGCCTGCCCGTCAGAAGTAGTGAGTCCGCTGGCATATTCAAAGGCTACCAGCGCATGACCTTTGTGGAAATGCACATGATGGAACATCGGTCCGCACGGTAAGATCTGGTAATTATATGCCTCGGATAGTGCAAGGCTTGCCAGACGCTCTCCGATCTCCTGTTTACGGCGTGGGTGAACATCGAGGGAATCGCCACGGTCGGAAGAGACAACCATCCCCAGGCGTTTACGTGAGGTGGCGAGTCGTCTCTGACTATCACGGAACAGCGGCCAGCTTGGTCTGTTAAGGCTCGATAACTGCACATAGTAGAACGGTAGCTCTTTACCCCAGTGGTGACGCCAGCTGTCGACAAGCATCGGGAAAAGAAGTTCGTGAAGTTCGGTATTGTGAGCATTCGATTCTCCCTGATACCAGAGCACTCCACCGATCGGGAACGTGCCCAATGGTTTGATGGCTGATTCGAACAGATAAGCCGGCTCGTAAGGATGACGCTGCAATGGATTGGTGGCTTTCTTGACATTGTAAGCCGAACGTTCACGAACCCACGCTTGTATATGATCATTGCGTTTCCAGTCCATAAGCAGAGCCGGACGCTCAAATTCAAGGGTAGTACGGTCAATCCATGCTTCGGCAGGTGATCCCCCTACTGCATTGTGAATGATCCCCACTGGAACCTGCAATGAGTCGTTGAGCTTACGGGCAAAGGCGTAAGCAATGGCTGAAGTAGTTTGTACGGAAGTCGAATCGGCTGCAACCCAACCCTCGGTTTTGAAATACTGCAGATCGTTGAGATCTTTCAGTACGGTTGTGTCCCACTGAACGGTATTTGTCTCCCATCGTGGTTTCATATCGAAGATACGGATAGCAGGTTTCTGAGCGGCGTGCTGGCTAAGGGCTTTGCGTTCGGCAGCCTGATTGACTTGCCATCTCATGTTAGACTGCCCCGAGCACAACCAGACTTCTCCGAGCAGAACATTCTGAAAAGCGATCTTTTGCGATGGGGATGCTACGGATAACGTGTAGGGACCTCCGGCTTCCATCGGATCAAGTTCGACTACCCAAGAACCATTTGCTGCGGTTTTCGCCGATTTTTTCTGACGTGCGAGCTGAACTGTTATTTTCTCTCCGGCATTGGCTTTCCCGGCGATACGAATAACTTCGCGGCGCTGAAGTACCATGTGGTCTGAATAGACCGGAGCAAGTTGTAATCCGCCATAATTACCGGTGAGAGCTCCGTAAACTTGTTTCGCCAGAAGCTCTGCTCCCTCTTCATTGGGGTGAAGTGCATCTGGCATCAGGTGCGGTTTATCGTACAAGGCTTCCTGAAGATCAATCAGTCCTGCCTGCGTATTGACAGCTACCTGCTCGATAGCTCTCTGGATCTGCCAGTACCAGTCGCGGGTACCGGACTGAAAGCGGGGGTGGGAATGAAAGATGGGCGACATCCGGCAAACAAAGAACTTGGCTTTGGGATTTACCACTTTGAAGGAATCAATCAGAGAGGTATAGTCCGTGATAAACTCCTCCCGGAAGTTGGGCCAGTTGCGCGGATCAGTATCGTTGAGTCCAAGGTGAATCACAACAATATCAGGTGTAAAAGCTAAGGCTTGTTTGAACTCAGGGAGATTGACATAAGGACGGTGTCCTTTTTTGAGCAACGTAGCCCCGCTATGACCAAAATTACCCACTTCGTACTCTGCTCCAAGGAATCCCTGGAGTTTAGATGGGTAAGCATTTTTTTCTCTCTCTTTGAGCAGATACCCGTAAGTTACACTATTGCCTACACAAGCCACTTTGGTTTTGGCTGCCAGAGAACAAAGCGTAAACATGGTAACAGTAAGCAGAATCAGTCTTCTCATTTTTCGTTTACGTAAGGTTTAACGATTTCAGCCCAAAAGGTGTAACCTGCACCCAGAAGGTGCAACCCATCATTGGAATATTTCAAATTCATTTTTCCGGTTTCGGGATTGATAAAACGGGAATAGAGATCGATATAAGTGATCTTGCGCTCTTCGGCAATGGTTTTGAGCAGGGCATTCAACGGCTCGATATCTTTTGCTTTAGCCGTGTGAGAGCCAAACATTTTTTTCTCATCCGACACAGGCAATACGCTTTGGAGATAGACTTTTGTTTTAGGTGATTTCTCACGAATCTGATCTACAATCAGGGCAATATTTCCGGCAATCGTATCCACAGGAGTGCCATGAGAGAGATCGTTTATGCCGATCATTAAGAAGATCTTTTTAGGGGTACCCTTCACAATATGATCCAGACGATCAAGAATTCCCACGGTTCTGTCGCCGCTGATTCCGCGGTTTTTGACACGAGGATTATTGAAGAATTCAAACCACTCACCTCCATCGGTGATGCTGTTACCGACAAACACGATATCTTTTTTCGTGATAGTAAGTTCTTCAAAAAGAGAGGCTCTCTGATGCCAGTAGGTAGAGAAGCCACGCTGAGCAACTGACGATAAAGAAGCACTAAGAAGCAGTGCCATTAGCAATTTTCTCATATTCATCCTGTATTTTTTGTTTAGATTAATCGAGCAAAAGGGGGTTAAAAACAATCACATGCCTGATTGCAGACATGTGATTGTTGAATTAAAAACCAAAGTTAATAATTTTTATTACATTATTTCTCTTTCCTTGCCTCAACCGATGCAATGTCAAAACCGACAGCATCGGTTTCTCTTGCTGTGAGGAAATGGGCATAAGATATGCCATGCTGTGTACGATTGCGTATCGGAACGATCAGTTCAGGTTTCTTACGCTTATCCACGAATACTTCAGCACTGGTATGCGATGCCTGGGTATTCCATCTTACAGTCAGCGTATGGAACTGATCATCGGAGATATTGAGTTTCTGACGATCGAGCGGGATGGTGTACATACCGAAATGAGTCGCCACCGTATCAGTAGGATTAAACCAACGGTCGTTGAGCACCAGTTCTCCCCCTTTCGAGGCGGAAGTGATCCGGACAGAGGTTTTAAACTCTCCGCTTTTCGCGCACGGAAAATTCCACACAGCACCCTCTCCGGCATAGAGCAGAGAGTCGTTGGGTACGTGGTGAAGATGTAGGATCTTTGCTTGCTTATCTTTGGATGCAGGATGAGGCAACAAGCGCCCTCCCTCCTTGCGGTCGTATCCGCAATGGCCTTTGATTCCTTTGTAGTAAAGAAAAGTGGACCAGTGGGTCAATCCTTCGCTAAACTGATCGGAACGGCTGTTTTCATACAACCACTGCACATCAAAACGAAGGATCTTGCGGTGATTAGTATTCTGCCCCACAGCTACCACCATTTTACCCGGTGCAAATTCAACAAACTGACTCTGATGCACACTCTTGTCGCGCCCGGGACGTGTTGCAAAGTCAGGGGCATTACGTCGTGTATCGAGGAATAACTCGCGACAGCCAATCCACGTCACCCCATCATCTTCGGAGATTGCAGCGTGAATAGCATTGCGGTTGGTAAAGACATCATCGCCCCGCCCTGTGGCAGAAGCCAGCTCGGGAAGAGGAGTCGTATTGCTCCATACAAACAACAGGCGACCATCGGCCAAACGCCCCATAGTCGGCATTGTTATTGTAGCATAGAAAGGCGAAGGTGTAGCTGTTGTCCAGGTCACTCCCCCGTCACACGAATATGACTCATAGTGTTGATCCTGCGAGGTGCGGGCAATCATCCAGATCCGGCCATCGTTGAGTTCAATCACCGTAGGTTCCACGGCGCCATGATTCCATCGGATTCCCTGATGAAAAGCCTCCTTCTTGTGAAACGGAGCTTTGACCGGCTCCGATTCCTTCCAGCTCAAACCATCGTCGTCGGAGTAGAGTACACGGGCACCCTTCTCGTTCTCATCGGCACCCACATAATGAGCAGCCACGAGAATGCGTTTCCCACCCCGGATAAATACGGGAGGCTTGATCATTATATAAGGTTTGTCCGAAACCGTGATCAACTGGTCTGTTCCATCTTCTCCGGCTGCATATCTGACACAGTACACTTTTTTATCGTAGTACAACCGCACCATAGTTTGGGTGAGCGGATTGGCCCGGTCTGCATAGTAACGCCCCTTACTGAGCTCTATTTTCGTCCAGTCCTGCCCGTTATTTGTACTTTTGAGGTAGAAATAACCGGGATCGCGCTGCTCGCCATAGTTATAGTGACGAAGCTCACCGTTATTGAGTAAGCTGAGGCCGATATAGGCATCGCTGGGACATTTGCCGACCACTTCAGGAGCATACTGAGCAAATGAACACAGAGATGACAATCCGAAAAGAAAGAGTGCTGATCTCTTTTTCATGTGAATCATAGGGTAGAATCTGCTAAATGATTACAAAACTATTCTGGTACTGAAGTGGCGTAGGTTAATCCCTGAATGCGATCTGTCCCATCCAGAGTAACAAAAGCCGCGGAGAACATCCATTTTGTCAGACGAACCTGAGGAGAAGAGAACTTGCCGATCGGAAGTTTAACCAACACTTTGTTCCATCCCTTATTTAGTTGTACCTGAAGTGGAGCTCTACCTACCATATTTTCATTCCCCAGAGGAGTCTCATTGGATTTCTGTGTATGAGTGCTGGTCCAGACCGGAGGCATTACCTCCTCGCCATTGAGCCATAGTTTACTTTCGCGGTAATCCCACTTGCCTTGCTGAGGCGCAAGATCCATCTCCGAACGACTGTAATTCTGGGTTTCAAACCACAGGCCTACGGTTTGCTTCTTCGGAGAGTGTACATAGGTCCATGCATAGGCGGTATGATTCTCTTTCGGATCTTTGTAGAACGTCGGAATCGTATTTCCCCAGTGGTGACGAAGATAGACTCCTGACCCAACTGCCGTAGATACGCCATAGTTGTTTCCATCAATTGCATACGAGGACTTCTGCACGGTTTCAGGCTCAAACACTTTGGTTAGATCGCCTCCGTTAGGAAGAGCATCGGTGATATTCCATTTGACATCGGTTTGCTTAACGTATGCAAAAGGGTATCCTTTGAACTGCTTCTCTTTGTGCCACAACATACGGGATTCAAAATCGCAGAATGCCTGAAAAGCAGGTGTTCCTTCTTTCATGTTTGTCCCGAAATCATCGTAGTATTGCCATCCGCCTCCCTGCCATGCTCTTTCGGCAATTGCCAGCATATTCGGATAGAGGTAGTTTTCGATGATCATATTCGTTTCGTTGGCAATATACCGGTCATGCCACAATGCAACGATTGTACCTGCAATCTGATCGGATCCTTCTGAGACATTACCAATCTTACTGGTATAAAAAGCATAAATATCTGCAAAGGTGTCGAAGTGGTTCAGATAATGAAACTTGCTGTCAATCGCCGGCACACCCGGAGTAGGTTTCCCCCGGTAACTCCACATCTGCGTCATATCAATCTCTCCGGCTTTGTATCTCCATCCCGGATTCCACGAAATCACTTTCTTTCCACGTGCACGGATGAAAGCTACCATTTCATCGCAGAACTTAGGATTCGTAAACTTCACCTCATCTGTACCGATATGGAGGTAAGGCACCTCATCCAGCACCTGACAGATCTCGTCAATAAGCTCTTTAAGGATAGTCATTCCCTTTTCGCTTTGCATATCTACCCCAAAGGCACGCTGAAAAGCGGCACTATGTCCGGGCATATCAATTTCAGGAATCAGGGTCATATTATGCTGTTTACAAAACGCCTGTAGCTCTTTAGCTTCTTCCTGAGTATAGTATTTGCCGATCATGCGGGTCATATTTTTGTCCGCAACAATTTCGGGATGACGTTTACTCTCGAGACGCCACGCCTGATTTTCGGTCAAGTGCCAGTGAAACACGTTGATCTTAAATTTTGACAACATGGCAATCTCACGCTTCAACTCTTCCATAGAAACATAGCTACGGCCTACATCCTGCATGAATCCACGAACTTTAAAAGAGGGCCAGTCTGTAATCTCCATACACGGCAGCTTTCCGCCTTCGTGTTCTTTGGTTAATTGCGACAAGGTCTGTAGCCCCCAGTACAACCCTTTTTTGGTTGTTGCCTGAAGGGTTACCCCATCTGAAGAGATCTTCAGATGGTAGGCTTCCTCCATATTTGTGCGTACACCCTCAATCGAAGGAACGATTTCGAGAGCGATGCGTGTTCCCGAACTCTTAAGTTTCAGATCTGTAGCTTCGAGCAGTGAAGCCAGATCCGAAGATGTACTTTGAGAAACGCCGAAAGATTTCACTTTCAATGAACCACTTTGCATAGTGATCATCTGTGGCTTCGGAAGAAGTTGCTTCTGCGCAAAAGTCTGAACAGTTGCAAAAGCACACATTCCACCAAGTAACCAATGTCTTAAATTCGCCATAAACTCTATATTTTTTATCCGTTAGAATGCGGAAATTTATTTAATGATATCACTCAGCTTCACACTCTGATAAAGCATATGTGCCTGACTACCCTCATAGATAATCCCTACGGTATTTTTATCTACCATCGTCAGACAGCTGTATCCCCAACCGTGACCTTCGTCCAGAAGCACCTGATGCTCTTCTTTCCACGTTTTACCACCATCAAGACTCGCCTTAATCGTGATGCTGTGTCTGCCTTTTGTTGTATTTGGATTAGAGAATAGAAGAATGTCTTTGTTCAATGCATTATCCGCAGCATTCACTTTGATCAGACTGGCCATACATACAGATTCCTGCAATGCAGAACGATTGGAGCTGTGAGCTTCCCACGTCTTCCCAAGATCTTTTGTTGTATACACCGCACGGCTTCCCCCGCGGTTATCGCGCATGTTAAGCATCAATACTCCTGGTTCAACTTCAGCCACCTGAGCTTCTGTAGTATTGGTGTGAGCATGATTGTGAATATGCCAAGTCTCTCCGCGATCTTTCGAATACATGATTCCTGCATTCGGCACTTTGTTCGCATCGATATACTGAATCGGGAAAACCAAAGTTCCATCTTCCATGGTAATACCCATACCCGGACCCTGAAGCAGGAAGTACCACGATGGATCTTTTACCTGACTGGTGATATTAATAGGTGCACTCCATGTTTTTCCATCATCTGTACTCTTAGACAAAACCAGCTGAGCAGTATGATTCTTGTCCATTCCCTGCTGCGAGTTAAACCACGCACGATAGTTACCCATCCCATGAGTCCAGGCAGCAATAGACCAAATCGTTCCTGTTTTCTTATCCACAAGGATAGCTGGATCTCCTACTCCATTCTGTCCTGAAGGAAGTCCTCCATCTTCGCCAAAAGTCATGATAGTACGCATAGGTTCCCATGTTTTCCCCTGGTCGGTACTACGGCTTAATCCGATATCTACACGTTCCTGCAAATCCACACTGCTGTTATAGCGAATGTCATACACCGCCAAAAGTGATCCTTTATTTGAAGTTACTAATCCCGGAATACGGTAAGCCATCACATTGTCATCTCCGGCATGACGAACCCCTACCCCCATGCGGTGGATCTCGGTCTTCACCGGAACCTCAAGTACCGGAGCCGTTTTATTATTTAGTTTCACTCCTTTGAACTCCACGTCGAGGGTGGACAAAAGAGAGGTCTTTTTATTCATCTCAATACTGATCCAGAAATAATTGATTCCCGGAAAGAGTTTCTGATTGCAATCAAAAACAATCGTTTTTGATTTCGGGTTACGCACCTGTCCGATCTGAACGCTGTAAGAAGGTTCAGCACGATGTGTTTTTCCCGGCACATCACGTTTGATGTATTCTGTCGGGTAATAATAAGTAGCTGCGCCACGTTGTACCGCTTCGGTACCTGAATAGTAAAGTTTGATCGATTTGATTTCAGACAGGTTCGTGTCATCGCTCAGATTAAACTGCACCTGATTGAACAAATCGTTACTCTTTGCGTCGATACGCATATAGAAAAGAGGGTTATCACTTCTTTCGATCAAAATAGGCAGTTGTGTTTCTTTTACACGTACTGTGTCCATTCCATTCGATGCCATCGCCATGGCAGACATCGAGCCTAATAATAGTGTTAAGAGATTCTTTCGCATATCGTTTTTTTTTAAGTTTGTGTGTAAATAAAAAAAGAAGATCCAGAAGAGGAGCTATAATAATGGTTCCCCCTCTGGATCTTTTATCAAGTTAAAAGTTAATATCCAGGAGTCTGAGTTAAATTCAGATTTTCCGCTAATGTATTCTATTCCCTGAATCGTATGGAGATCGCCCTGTCTGGCACCCCATCGTCCGGATCAATTATTCCGCATTGCGTCTGTTTGTCCAGGTCAGGCCGGTTAATTCTTTCGGTTTTTCGGGAAATATATAACTAAAGATAAGTGCAAATACCATGCTCAGCACGATACCGATAAGGCCGTAAAGCATGAAATTCAAAGATGAATAACCTTTCATCCAGAGCAATACACCTACACTCAGAATCAATGCACATAAAGCAGCATAACCTCTTACGCGCGGCATAAAAATACCAATAGCGAATAATCCGCCTAATCCACTGGTGAGAAGTCCAATGAACGTATTAAACTCATCAAAGAAAGATTTTACATCCATCAGTGAAAGTTCAATAGCAAGATATGTTCCCAGTATCCCTACAAGCACTCCACTTGTACGCGCAGTTAAAACCTGCTGCTTGTCGGTGATTTTTGGAAACATTCGCTTCGCAAAGTCAACGGTTATCGCTGTCGAAGCTGAATTGATATTTGATGAGAGCGTAGACATCGTCGCTGCAAAAATCGCTGCAATCAACAATCCGGCTACTCCTGCAGGAAGTTCATTCACGATGAAATACGGGAAAATCCCTTCTGCATTATTCATTGTTATCGGCAACAATTCAGGATGTACATGGAAGAATGAAAACAATCCTGTTCCGATGAAATAGAACAATACAAGAACCGGCAATGAAATCAATCCATTCAACCAGATACTTCTTTTAGTTTTATCCATATCCGCTGTTGTCAGATATCTTTGAACGATGGTCTGATCAGACGTATAGGTAATCAGTGAATTGGCAATCCCTGCACCAAAGAAGATGACCCAGAATGTGGGCTGTGTAAAGTCAAAAGAGAAGTCAAGCATTTTGAATTTATCTGCGGACATTCCGATAGAAATTGTCTCGCTAAAACCGCCTGTTTCAACAGCCAGATAAACTGCTGAGATCAACGCTCCAAAAACCAGAATACCTCCCTGAATCACATCTCCCCAAACTACGGCTTCCACACCGCCCATGGTAGAGTAAACAATCGTCACTACTGACATGAGCAAGATACAAACCATAAGGTCGATACCAGTTACCGTAGACAATGCTACGGACGGCAGATAAAGTACAATTCCGATTCGTGTTACCATAAACACGATGAACAAAAGACTCGATACCATACGAACAGTCACGTTGAAACGACGCTCCAGATATTCATAGGCACTTGTGAGTTTAAGTCCCCGAAAGAAAGGCAAATACCATTTAATGACAATCGGTGCAGTTATCAGAATAGAGAACGACATCGGAAAATAAAGCCAGTTTGTGGTATATGCTTTTGCTGGTATAGCCATAAATGTAATGGCACTTAACGTGGTTGCAAAAATACTGATCCCTGCTGCCCACCATGGAATCTGACCTCCACCAGTGAAGAAATGCTCCGAAGTAGATGCTCTTCTGCTAAAATAAAATCCAATGCCCAGCATCAGGATAAAATAGATTCCCAATACCGTGTAATTAAGCCATCCGAAGCTTATTGTATTTACAAATGAGATTTTATCAAGCGATCCTTTGTTGAGCATTACATAATCCTCTTTCCATTTACAGACAAACGTGTTCTCTGTCGGATCGGCTACAAAGCCTCTGTTGTCCCAT
>JBOFXU010000030.1:0-4030 GCA_051654305.1 Bacteroidales bacterium
AAACACCAGGAAGAGGCCCGCCGAGTGTACCATCTAACGTTGTTATGTTGTATTCACGCTTCTGCGCAAACACAATAACAGAGAGAAGACAGAGACAAAAACTTATAAGAATCCTTCTCATAACATTATTGATTTTAAGATTTAAGTAATTTGTTTTTATTGTTTTCTGTAGAATCTATTTCTATTAAATCCTGACAGTATGGTTTGTTCAGTGGTTTTTTTTTGTTTTATATACAAAACTAAGTATTCATATTGTTTGTATGATCTAAATTTTGACGAACTTTAGTATTTCAATGATGATATGCATAATATATTCGAAAGGAAAAATAGATTATATTTCTCTTTATGAATGTATCTTGTCGTAATATTAATAACAATATACACTCTTTTTTGTTTCTAATGATATTGAAAAGAGGTAAGTCTCTCGGGTGTTTTTCATTCGTCACCATTTGTCACCATTCGTCACACCATTTGTCACCCGTTTATGGTTGTTTAAGTGCTTGTTTAATAGCGTCTTGTTCTTGTTTTAGATCCCGTGTGACAAATGGTGACGAATAAAAACATAAAACTCCGTGTTGTATGTGCAAATATTGTCGTCCAGGAAGAAGTTTTTGGTTGCTCCTCTGTTTGCAAAAGTTCATTCTTATGAACGCGGGCGTTCATACGTATCAACGTAAACGTTCATTTAAATGAAAATATATTTTTGAACGTATGAACCGGCACGTTCATTTAAATGAAAATCCGGGATCATACGTATCATCTTGTCAGTTGCTTTACACCGGTTTATTTTAAAATGAATCGCCAATCCACTTCATAAATTCAGGAACCCGGATTCGGCTTACGAGTACATCTTTGCACATATCGGGGTGTAGAATAACCTTTAGTCTGCTATTAAAGTGTTTCGAAACACTCTTGATTGCATTGATGTGCGTAACACATCCCCTTGAGATCCGGAAGAAGCAATCGGGATCCACCATTGTTTCGATCTGATCCAGAGAGTAATCCGAGATATGGCGCTTTGCATCGTTCGTTACCAGGAAGGTAACTTTGTCTTCTGAATAGAAATAAGCGATATCATCACTTTGGATGATATAGATTTTATCCCCCAAACGGATGGAGAATCGTTTTCTGAATTCACGCTTATTTTGAGACAGAATAAGTTCCTGAATGGTGGATAGGTCGATGCCCTCCCGCTGATGTTTTTTGATACTTTTTTTTACGGCAGCTACAAATTCATCTTCGTCAATCGGTTTGAGCAGGTAGTCCAGTCCGTTTACTTTAAATGCCTGAATGGCGTAATTGTCGTATGCTGTTGTGAATATAATATCCGCCTCGGGTGTGACAGACTTAAAGATTTCGAAGCATCTTCCATCAGATAATTCTACATCCGTAAAAATCAGATCCGCGGTGTGCGATTGCAACCACTCGATGGCTCCTTTCACGGAAGTTTGATGTCCGACAATCTCAAAATTGCTGAAATGGCGGGTAATAAGTCTTTCTAATTGGACTTTTGCGGGTAACTCATCCTCAATGATTAGTATTTTCATATAAAATCGTCACTTAATGCTGGTTTATTAATGGTATTCTGACTTCAAAGAAGTCAGTGGTTTTATGGATCGATACTGTTCGTCCGAACATCGATTGATATTGCCCTTCAATATTTTTAAGTCCCATACCCATCGAAGGAGAACGGGTGAGTTTGGGTTGAAGATTGTTTCTTACAATGATCATCTCATCCTCTGCCCGAACATCTATTCTTAGTGGACTTTCTGCCGAAACAATATTGTGTTTGGTCGCATTTTCAATGAGGATCTGCAGTCCACAGGGGATAATATAATAATCGTAGTAGGACTTGTGGATATCTAACTGAATCTGCAGGCCTTTGTCAAAACGTTCTTTCATCAGATCAAAATATGCCTGTGCAAATTTTAGCTCATTTTCCAGGAGTACAATCTCTTCCTCCTCGTTGTTAAGGAGGTATCTGTAGATGCTTGCCAGTTTTTTGATAAATGTACTTGCGCGGTCGGCATCGGTGTGTACCAGATAGTCCAGTACATTAAGACTGTTGAACAGGAAATGAGGATTAAGCTGATGCTTTAGTTTCTTATACTGAAGGCGTGCTTTGTTTTTTTTGTTTATCTCTATATCCAGCGTACGCTTCTGATTATTACCGATATAAAGAAGGATGTCCGTGAAGATAATAACAAACAGATTAAGTAAGGAAACCCCGAGAAAGAGAGGCATGAACTGGTCAATCTGTACAAAAAAAGTTTTTGGTGCAATTTGAAAAGCTTGCCAACCTGCGATGAAAATAGTACCTGTTGTTGAAATAACTGCCAGAGATACGAGTTCAAGCGTAAGACGTACAAAAGGAAATTCACCGTATCCGAAACGGTTGTTAAGCAGGTGAATGATCCCGATATCCCCCAGTAGCATGACCATCACCACAAAATAATTATTGAAGATGTGAGAAAATACAGACGTAAAGCTAAATGAATAGTACTCCTGCAATAAGGATAAAAAGTCTGTAAATAACATCCGCAGTGCAAACACAATGAATGCCAGCAGGACAACCTGCCTGATATTCTTTAGAACTTTTGGACGCATAGTTGTTTATCTTGTTTTTCCCGATTTAGACCGAACGATAAGAAAAGTTGTCCAGCCCAGCAACTCGGTCATTAAAAATGTGGTAATCATATTTGAAAATTTAGCATTTATCCAAATAATTCCTTCGATGTAGTCTGCGCCAAATGTACCGAGATAGAATCCGGCAAAGCAATTAAGCAGAGCGAGCGCAAAGGTTACTTCCAGAGGAAATTCATAACGTGATGCAATTAAAATAACCATACTGATAGTGAGTGCAGTGAGGATAACCTCGTCGGCGTGACCCAGAGTTTGCATCACGAAAGAGCTGATTGCATGAAATAATGCAAACACATGTATAATGATTTGAATAACGGTTGTTTCTTTTTGAGATCCCCCCATGGTACTTATTTCTGATGATTGATTTCAGTGTCTTTGCAAATATGGTCATTTTTTTTACAATAGAAAGGACGGATTGTTCTTTTTTTTTATGCAAAAAAAGCAATACATTTGCATTCTCGATGATTTATCGAGGCAATCTTTGTTTGCTTTCAGGCAGATAAGAAGGGGTGATAAAATGAATACTTTCTCCACTTGGAGGGTTGTTACTCAAATAGCTGTATGTTTTTTATAGTCTTCTTATTTTCCCACTCACGTTTTAGCCCCTTTTTCGATATTTTCAATTTCTAACAAAAATAAATACAAACACAATGAAAAAGTTCTTATTCCTTTTCGTTTCAATGGTATGTTTAAGTGTTTCGGCTCAGAATTTACAGTTACACTATGATTTCAGAGGAACATCTAAACCAAATGTGAATCCTGATGGAGATTACCTGACTGCGACTTTTGAAATGTTTAAAGCGGATAAACTGGGAAACACATTTATGTTTATTGATGCAGACTTCAATGTGAAGCGCGGAAATATCGGATTGATGTATGCAGAGATCTCACGTGAATTTACTTTAGGTAAGTTGCCTATTGCAGCTCATATTGAGTTTAACGGTGGGGTAGCAAACTGGGGTTCTATCGATAATGCTTACCTGGCGGGTATCGCAATGCCTTTTAGTTTGAAAAACTTCTTCTTCAATACCTATGTTGTTTACAAATTGAACAACTACCACGTAGTAAGTAATGACGTACAAGCTACTGTGGTTTGGAATGGTAGTTTCTTCAACGACAGAATGACTTTCAACGGTCACTTTGATGTGTGGTCAGAAAATAAAGATCGTATGACTGGAAACGGGGGCAAAAAAGTGGTGATTCAGACAGAACCACAGTTATGGTATAACATCATCCCTGGAAAATTCTCTGCAGGAACAGAGATCGAAATGACAAATAATTTCTATCCATATAACGATGGTGGATTTACAATCTACCCGACTGTAGCAGTTAAATATAACTTCTAAATCAGTTCTCAAGAGAAAAGGCTCTGAACATCCACGCTAAA
>JBOFXU010000031.1:0-4153 GCA_051654305.1 Bacteroidales bacterium
CAAAGGCTCTGCCTCAGGCGGTTGCCAATTCATTTGCCGAATGGATGAACGAAGCCGATTATGATTTCGTGATCACACATCCGAAAGGATATGAACTCGACCCACAGTTTGTCGGAAAAGCAAAAGTGGAGTACGATCAGCGAAAGGCATTTGAGGGTGCCGACTTTATTTATGCTAAAAACTGGTCGGCATACGAAGATCCAAACTACGGAAAAGTGTTGTCCCAGGACAGAGACTGGACAGTAGACTCTGAGAAAATGGCTTTAACAAATAACGCATTCTTTATGCATTGTTTGCCTGTCCGAAGAAATATGATTGTTACGGATGATGTGATCGAAAGTGAAACATCGATAGTTATTCCTGAGGCTGCCAACCGCGAAATATCGGCTCAGGTCGTTCTCAAACGAATGCTGGAATCGCTGTAATATTAAAAAAATAAGCCTGTAATATACAGGAAGGGCCTACCAACAAGCGAATACGCTGATTGGCAGGCCCTTTTCTTTTTATATATAGATTAATTTGTCCTTCGTAAGTTTCACGCTTGCTCCACAAATCAATGGTCGGTTATACGCTGTATGCCCCACAGGGAAATCAAAAATCACCGGGATTCCATATTTATCCATCATCATGCGTACAGACTGCAGCACTCCCTGATACATGAGCGGATCCTCTTCGTAGTCGGTAAACTGGCCAATGATCAAAGCTTTTAATTTTTTAAAGACTCCACCCAGCTCAAGATTATACAACATCCGGTCAATCTGATATGGCTTCTCGCCAATATCCTCGAGAAAAAGAATCGGATCATCGACAAGCATAGTCGTATCAAAGTGAGTTCCACGTAGTCCGCAATACACGGCCATATTTCCACCAATAAGAGTTCCTTCGGCCTCACCATAGACAGACAGTTCATGGGGAGGAAGATCGTATTCGGGAAAGTTCCCGGTAAGAATATTCCGCAAATCCTGAGAAGGAAGATCTTCGCCCCCTGTTTCAGCAAGATGTTTACACATGGGAGCATGCAGAGAAACTACCCCCTGACAGGAGCACATCGCATGGAGCGCTGTAATATCACTGTAACCAATCAGCCATTTCGGATGATCTTTGATCAGCCCGGGAGATATCGTTTCAAGTAAATGAACAACTCCATAGCCTCCCCTTGTGCAAAAGATCGCTTTCACATCGGGATCCAGAAATGCCTCCTCAATATCTTGCAACCGCTGATTGACCGTCCCCGCATAACGACCCTCACGGGTCAGAGCATACGTTCCGGTTTGAGGTCTGAACCCCCACGAAGTCAAAACTTCAATAGCACCCGCCACACTGTCAGGTTCGACAGCCCCGGAAGGTGTGATCAAACGAATAATATCCCCTTTTTTTAGAAAATCAGGAAATTTCATAGTCATATCCTTTAACATAAAAAGGGTCATGCAACACAGAACCGACGTTCCCATTACATAACCCTTTCATTATATGTGTTGCTTATGCGTCAATTTTAGCATAAGTAGCATTCGCTTCAATAAACTCTTTACGTGGAGCTACCTCCTCACCCATCAACATGGAGAAAATACGGTCAGCTTCTGTGGCACTATCGATGGTTACCTGACGCAGTGTTCTGTGCTCCGGATTCATCGTAGTATCCCAAAGTTGTTCTGCCTTCATCTCTCCAAGACCTTTATAGCGCTGAGTATGTACTAATCCTTCATTGCCATTCGCAAATTCAGAAATAAACTGCTGACGCTGCATATCATTCCAGCAATATCTTTCAGTTTTACCTCTTCTGCAAAGATACAATGGTGGAGTTGCAATATACACATATCCATTTTCAATCAATGGTCGCATATAGCGGAAGAAGAAAGTTAGAATCAACGTCGCAATGTGCGATCCGTCGACGTCGGCATCGGTCATAATAATAATCTTATGATAACGAAGCTTGGTCATATTCAAAGCCTTCTCATCTTCTTCGGTACCAACAAAGACACCTAAAGCTTTGTAGATATTCTGAATCTCTTCACTATCCATTACGCGGTGGAACATCGCTTTCTCCACATTCATAATTTTACCACGCAAAGGAAGGATAGCCTGTGTATTTCTATCACGGCCCTGTTTCGCAGTTCCCCCCGCAGAATCCCCTTCGACAAGGAAAATCTCACATTGCTGAGGATCTTTCCCTGAACAGTCAGCCAGTTTCCCCGGAAGTCCACCACCTGACATTGGCGATTTGCGCTGTACCATTTCACGTGCCTTACGGGCAGCGTAACGAGCAGTAGCAGCAAGGATTACTTTATCAACAATCGTTTTCGCTTCTTTTGGATGCTCTTCGAGATAGTTGCCCAATGCTTCGCTCACGGCCATATCTACGGCACCGATCACCTCGTTGTTCCCCAGTTTCGTTTTCGTCTGACCCTCAAACTGAGGTTCAGCAACTTTCACAGAAACTACGGCTGTTAGACCTTCACGGAAGTCATCCCCACTGATTTCTACCTTTACTTTATCTAAAAGCTTAGAGTCTTCAGCATATTTTTTCAACGTACGGGTCAAACCACGACGGAAACCGGCAAGGTGAGTTCCCCCTTCAATCGTGTTGATATTGTTTACGTACGAATATACATTCTCATTATAAGAAGTATTGTAAGACATCGCAACCTCTACAGGAATTCCCTGTTTCTCTGTAATGATGTGAATAACATCATCCATCAACGGTTCGCGCGATTTATCCAGAAAACGGACAAACTCTTTCAATCCTTCTTCCGAATAGTACGTTTCATGTTTAAACGTACCATCTTCGTGCACAATGCGCTTATCTGTCAATGTCAGACGGATTCCGGCATTCAGGAATGCCAGATCACGCAAGCGTGCAGCCAGGATATCGTATTTATATTCTGTTTCGGTAAAGATAGAAGCATCCGGCTTAAAAGTAACAGTAGTACCTGTCAAATCACTCGACCCGATTCGTTCAACCGGAGCAAACGGTTTTCCGCAAGAGTACTCTTGCATATAAACGTTCCCCTGACGGCGAACTTCCACACGCAAATAAGTAGAGAGTGCATTCACACATGAAACCCCTACCCCGTGTAAACCTCCTGATACTTTATAAGATCCTTTATCAAATTTACCACCGGCATGGAGAACGGTAAGTACAACCTCTAATGCAGATTTCCCCTCTTTCTCGTGAATATCTACCGGAATACCACGACCATTATCGACAACTGTAATTGAATTATCTTCATTAATTGTTACCTCAATATGATCGCAATGCCCCGCAAGAGCTTCGTCGATAGAGTTATCTACAACTTCATAGACCAAATGGTGCAAACCTTTAACCCCGATATCTCCGATATACATCGCGGGACGTTTACGCACCGCTTCCAATCCTTCGAGTACCTGAATACTATCAGCTGAATAGGATGCACTGTTATTGTTGTTTATTTCTTCTGCCATAGAATATTTTCAATTTCGTTTTTCTTGTTGATGCAGAGTCAATAAGGCTTTGCAAAACTTCAACAAAGATATAAAATTCTGCGACTTAACAAGTCAGAAAATGTGTTCATTTTCGCTTTCCTAAGGTGAAATATCAAAGTTTTAGTCAAGGAGTCAGATAATGGTAAAATCAAGCCAGAAACAAGTGCTAAATCAAAAATCCGGAAGTAAAATCGGATACTATGCATTACGCCAATTTCGACTTGAAATGGATCATTATTGCATGGTGTAACTCACAATATTCTTTGATCAAAGCTACCGCCGGGTTCATACGTATCATTCCGGATTTTCATTTAAATGAACGCGCCGGTTCATACGTTCAAAAATATATTTTCATTTAAATGAACGTTTACGTTGATACGTATGAACGCCCGCGTTCATAAGAATGAACTTTTGAGCCCGCAGGAGCAACCCCAACATCCCCGAAGACTAAAAAAAGAAATACAAACAACATGGGATTTTCATTTTTCATTCGTCACCATTCGTCACACAGCATGTCTTACAGAAATAAAATATTCACAAACAAGCGCTTAAGCACCCGGATAAGTGTGACAAATGGTGTGATAAATGGTGACGAATGAAATCCGGTTTATCATCATTCGTCACACCATTCGTCACCTCAAAATAGAGGATTATAAATGTGTATACCAATAGATTAGCTATACAAAAAAACGGT